>JAEMTR010000195.1 GCA_016462245.1 Solirubrobacteraceae bacterium | reverse complement strand
GCAGCTCGACTACTCGATGCCAGAGCGCTTTGACCTCCAGTACACCGGCGCCGATGACTCTGTCCACCGGCCGGTGATGATTCACCGCGCGCTGATGGGTTCCTATGAGCGCTTCGTTGGAATCCTGATCGAACACTACGCAGGCGAGTTTCCGGTCTGGCTCGCGCCGGTGCAGGCAGTCGTTCTTCCGGTCTCTGACCGCCACGCCGAGGCGGCCGAGGCGATTGCCGCGAAGCTTCGCGAGCGCGGCATCCGCGTCGAGGTGGATCTCCGCTCCGAATCGGTCTCAAAGCTGATCCGCGACAACGAGATCGCGAAGATTCCTTACATGCTTGTCGTCGGCGACAAAGAGGCCGAAGGAGTTGACGTTGCGGTTCGCCGCCACGGTGAAGGCGACATCGGCTCGTTCCCGATTGAGGCGTTCGCCGACCACCTAGTAGCTGAAACCGAAACGCGCCGTGACGCGCCACTAACGGCTTGACCGTCACCGTCGCTCGAGGTCTGATCCAGCGCACGCGCGGCCTTACGTGGCGCAAAAGCATTCCGCCCGGAGGAGCACTCCAGATCAACGGTTGCCGCTCGATTCACACCTTCGGAATGCGCTTCTCGCTCGATCTTCTTTGGCTCGACCAGCACGGGCGGGCGATTCGGGTGGATTACGACGTGCCGCCGCGCCGGCTACGGAGCTGCAGGCAGGCGCACTCTGTCGTCGAGGTCACTGCCGGAGAGGGGCGAGATCTCCTTGAATCTGGCTATACTGCTGCGCGTTGACCCGAATGTTCGTCCAGACGCCGCGCCCTTGACGCGCTGCCTCCGAAGCTAGTGCCGGTTCCCCGGCGCTTCGACCGGCGTATGCCGGATCGTGACACGACTCGGATCAACGAGAAAATTCGCGTTGCCGAAGTTCGCGTAATTGACGACGAGGGAGCCCAGGTTGGCATCCTCAAGATCGATGACGCGCTGAAGCTCTCGGTCGAGAAGGGCCTCGACCTCGTCGAGGTAGCGCCCGAAGCAAGCCCGCCGGTTTGCCGCATCCTCGACTACTCGAAGTACAAGTACGAGCTAGCGCAGAAAGCTAAGGCCGCGAAGAAGGGCCAGAAGCAGATCACGATCCGTGAAATCAAGTTCCGCCCGAAGATCGCTGAGCACGACTACGCGACCAAGAAGGGTCACGTAACGCGCTTCCTGATGCACAAGGACAAGGTCAAAGTGACGATCATGTTCCGCGGCCGCGAAGTCACACACCCCGAGCTAGGTCGCGCAATTCTCGCTCGCCTAACGCGCGAACTTGAACCGATTGGCGCGGTCGAGCAGCGCCCCAACCTTGATGGCCGCAACATGACGATGGTGCTAGGCCCGAGCAAAGAGGTAATTAGCGGCGAAATCACCGAGTTTGAGCCGCTCGACTTCAGCGCCGAGATTGCCGCCGCGCAGGCCGAAGCGGACGCTGAAGCCTTCGCCCGCTCGATCGCGGCATCGGCGCCGCCACCGCGTGAAGAGGCTGAAGTCGAAATCGCCGAAGCTGTGGTGGCCGAAGAGATCGTCGCCGACGAGGTGGCCGCCGAGGCCGACGGCGAGGTTGCTGAAGAGGCCGCCGAAGAGGTAGTCGAAGTGGCCGCCGAAGCGCCCGGCGAGACTCCCGACGCCGCCTAGTTCGACCGCGCTTCGCCTCCAAACAGCGCTGCCGCTGAGCCGCGGCCGCGCCGAGTTTCTATACTCCCGGTTCGCGATGCCCAAGATGAAGACACATTCCGGCGCAAAGAAGCGCTTCAAGCTGACCTCGAAGGGAAAGGTCCGCGCGCGCAAAGCGATGTCGAGCCACATCCTCGAGAAGAAGTCACCGAAGCGTAAGCGCGGCTTCCGCAAGCCAGTAGAAGTAGCCGCAGTCGACGTCCCTCGGGTCAAGAGAATGCTGGGTAACAAGTGACGCGCGTAAAGCGGTCGGTCTCGGCCAAGAAGAAGCGTCGCGCAACACTCGAGCGCGCCAAGGGCTACCGCGGAACGGCAAACTCGAACTACCGCCGCGCGAAGGAAACGCTGATGAAGGCGGATTCCTACGCCTACCGCGATCGGCGCAACCGCAAGCGTGACTTCCGTCGCCTATGGATCACCCGCATCAACGCTGCTGCGCGGCTAAACGGGATGACCTACGCAACCTTCATGCACGGCCTCAGCGAAGCCGGGATCGAGCTAGACCGCAAGGTGCTGGCCGACATCGCCGTACGCGATCCTGAGACTTTCCGCCGATTTGTAGACGCCGCCCGAGAGGCGACGGTCGCCGAGTCTTAGACTCAGCCGCCGTTTCGCCGCTATCGGGCGCCGCTTCCGCAAGGAGGGGCGCCCTTTTTTTTGGAGCAAAACGAGAGCCCAATGACAATCCACAATCCCCAACACCCGAACTTGAACCAGGTCACCCTCCTGAGGACCAGGCGCGGGCGCGACCGCAGCGGGCGCTTTGTTGCCGAGGGCGAGGATCTAATCGCCGCGGCAGCCGCGAACGGCTGGCAGCCAATCGATTCGTTCGTAGCCGAAGGCAGCGGCTTTAGCGGGACCGAGGTCAGCGAAGAAGCGTTGGCTGAAGTCTCGGCGCTTGGCTCGAG
>JAEMTR010000194.1 GCA_016462245.1 Solirubrobacteraceae bacterium | reverse complement strand
CACGAAGCTGGCCAGCAAAGGCCTCGACGCGCTCGTGATCAACGACGTCGCTGGCGCTGAGATCGGCTTTGAGAGCAGCTCGAACGAGGTCACAATCGTTACCGCCGTCGGCGACCAGCACGTTCCAAAGGCGGACAAACTCGAGATTGCGGAGGCGATCCTCGACGCCATCGACGAACTCCACGGCGTGCGCTCGCGCGCCAAAAGCTGACGGCACGGGCGATGATGGCTGACGCTTCGGCATACGACTCTTACCGCAGCGGCCTCGAGCTGCTAGAGCAAGGAGACCATCACGCCGCCGTGGTGGCGCTCACTAGGGCGCGTGAGGTTGAGGCGGAGGCCGCGTCGGTCCGCGAAGCGCTCGGACGCGCGCTCTTCGGCGCTCACCGCTACCGCGAAGCAGCAGCCGAGTTTCAGGCGGTCGTAGATGGCGCTCCGACCAACGACTACGCGCTCTTCTGCCTTGGTCGCGCACTCCAGCTGCTCGGAGCACACAACGACGCACGGCGGCCATTGGCGCTAGCTGCCTGCCTGCGGCCTGAGCGCGCCGATTATCGCGCCTATCGCGACGCCGCCCGCCGCCTAGCTTCCTGAGCCGGGCGTTGGGCGCCCTAAACCAACGCCAAAACGGCTGCGGTGCTATCGTTGGCAACGAGCTTTCAGTAGTCCGGTAGCGCCGGTCACAGCAGCAACGGAAGTGGGCGCTAGCCCACTTTTTTTATCCCCTTATTGAGATGAATACGACCCAAATACACGCCGAGATCGAAGCCAAGCTTGCTGAAACCCAGCCAGCTTTGGAAGTGCTCGCCGTTGAGGGCGCCGGCAGCGGCACGGTTCGAGTCGTGATCGATCATCCCGATGGAGTCACGCTCGATCTTTGCGCCGCGGTGACGAACGATCTCGAGCTGGTGCGTGAGAAGGTCGGGATTGAGGTCTCTTCGCCAGGGCGCGAGCGTCCGCTGACGCGGCCCGAGCATTACCAACGCTTCCTCGGCCGCCGCGCGAAGGTGCGCACCGCCGAGCCACTCGAGGGTCAGAGCAACTTCACTGGCGAACTGGTCGGCGCATCAAGCGACGAAGTAACGATTTCGGCCGGCGATGCACTGGTCGCGATTCCATACACGGCGATTAAACGATCCAACCTGATCGAGGAGTAGCAAAATGTCTACAGAGATCATCGAAGCAATGACAGTGCTAGCAAACGAGAAGGGGATCAGCCCTGAGCGGCTGATCACGGCGCTCGAAGACGCACTCCTTTCGGCTTATATGAAGCAGCCAACATCGGTCAAGTACGCGCGCGTTCAGCTCGACCCGGAGACCGGCGACTACCGCGTGATTGAGCTGAAAATCCCCGAGCGGCTAGAGGCACAGCTAATCGTCGAGGCGATCGACGAAGAGACATACCTCGACCCCGAGACAGGCGAATACGTTGAGCCGGCCGAACCGGTGATCGACCCCGAGAAGTTCGCGATCTACCGCGACCAGATCGAGGAGGCTGACGTAACGCCAGAGGATTTCGGGCGGATTGCCGCCCAGACCGCTAAGCAGGTAATCCTTCAGCGCGTCCGCGAAGCCGAGCGCGACATGATGTTCGACGAGTACCAGGATCGCGTCGGTGAACTCGTCAACGGCATCGTTCAGCAGTCCGACTCGCGCTACACGCTTGTGCAGCTCGGCGTCGGTGGCCGCATTGAAGCGCTCCTGCCGCGCTCCGAGCAGGTTGACGGCGAGCGCTACGACCACGGCCAGCGAGTCAAGGCCGTGATCAAAGAGGTTTCGGCCGACACCAAGGGCCCGTCGATCATTCTCAGCCGACGCGACCCGGAGCTGATCAAGGCGCTATTCGAACTGGAAGTGCCCGAGATGGCCGATGGGCTTGTTGAGATCGCCAACGTAGCCCGCGAGCCTGGCTACCGCTCGAAGATCGCAGTCGTCTCATACGCCGATGGCGTCGATCCGGTTGGCGCTTGCGTAGGCCCGCGTGGGTCGCGCGTGCGGATGGTTGTCTCCGAGCTGCGTGGCGAGAAGATCGACATCATTCCCTACAACGAAGAGCCCGCACGATTCGTCGCAAAGGCGCTTTCGCCGGCAAGGGTGCGCGAGGTCGTCGTCGATGACGAGGCGCGCCAGGCAACAGTCATCGTCCCCGACGACCAGCTAGCGCTGGCGATCGGCCGCGAAGGTCAGAACGCTCGCCTTGCCGCTCGCCTAACCGGTTGGCGGATTGACATTCGTTCCGAGTCAGAGTTTGCAACCGAGGCGCCCGACGGTTCGATGTCAGCCGATGAAGAGGTCGGTGGTCGCTGTGTCGCAGTGCTGACAAACGGGCGCCGTTGTCCAAACGCCGCGCTGCCGGGAACCACATCTTGTGGCCTCCCAGCCCACATCGCGCTCGGTCGTTTCAGTGGCAACTCGGTCGCTTTCGCTGCCGAGCTCAGCGAAGAGGAGATCGCCCGCTTCGCAGATCCTGAGGTCCCCGCCGCTGAGCTGGCCGACCGCGTAGGCGAGATCGAAGTCGTCGTTGCAGAGGCGCAGGCGATCGCTGCTGCCGCCGCTGCCGCTCAAGCTGAGGCCGACGCGGCCGCTGCCGCCGAAGCCGCTGCAGCTGCGGAGGC
>JAEMTR010000193.1 GCA_016462245.1 Solirubrobacteraceae bacterium | reverse complement strand
CGGCGCGCCCTCACTCGACATCATCGACATCGAAGGCCTGAAGGCTTCGGCTGAAGAATCGTTTAGCGAAGACGCGGGCGGCGTGACCGGCTATGGCACGGCTGGCGGCTACGCGCCGCTGCGCAAGTTGATCGCCGAGCAGCACGGCGTTGACGTAGACCAAGTGATCGTCACGAACGGTTCGATGCAGGCCGACGCTTTTCTCTTCGACGCGCTGGTTCAGCCCGGAGATTCAGTCGTCGTTGAGCGGCCGACCTACGACCGCACGCTGCTCGGCCTGCTGGAGCGCGGCGCCGACCTGAAGATGATCGAACTGGAGCCCGACGGGATCGACACCGCCGCGCTGCGCGCAGAGCTCGAGGGTGGGCTGCGCCCACGCTTCGCGCACATCATCCCCAACTTCCAGAACCCGGCCGGCTACACGCTCAGCCAAAGCAAGCGTGAAGAGCTGCTTGCGCTGGCGGCGCAGTACGACTTCCTGATCTTCGAAGACGACCCGTACATCGAGATTCGCTTCACAGGTGAGCCGCTACCGACGATGCTCTCGCTCGACGGCGCCGACGGTGGCCACGTCGTCTACGCCTCGTCGTTCTCGAAGACGGTCTGCCCAGGAATCCGCGTTGGCTACCTCGTTGGACCAGCAGCGCTGATCAAGGAGATCACGACGGCGGCGACCAACACCTACATCTCGCCCGACATGGTGGCGCAGGGAATCGTCTACCAGTTCTGCGTTTCAGGGCGGATCGAGCAGTCGGTCAAGACCGTCAGCGCGGCGCTGGCTGATCGCGTCGCAGCTCTAACCGCAGCGCTCGACGAGCATCTTCCTGAGGCGAAGTACAACGCGCCTGAGGGCGGCTACTTCATGTGGGTGGAGCTGCCGGAAGGAACCGACGTGGCGGCGCTCGAGCAGGCTGCGGCTGAGCGCGACGTTGTCTTCGTCAAAGGTGAGGACTTCGTGATCGAAGGCGCGACCAACCAGCTCCGCCTCGCCTACTCCGGCGTCACACCGGCGCAGATCAGTGAAGGCATCGAGCGGCTCGCCGATGCTTACCGCTCGCTCTGATCAGCGGCCGTAGCGCTCGCTCGACATCACGAGATGCTCTGGCAGAGCGGTCCGTGGCGGCGGCGACGGGTCGGCGATCACGGCGACCGTTTCAGCGACGCTGCGCGTGACGATGCACTGCTCGCCAGCTTCGCTGAGCATTACGACCTCCTCGTCGTCGGAGCTTTCCAGCGTCCCCTTAAGGCCCGGAGCGAAGCCTGCGGCTTTGAGGTACTGGAGCAGATCCTCGGCCTCGTTCTCAAAGCGCATGATCTCAACCTTGGCGCCGAGCGCGACGTCGGCCAGCGGCACGCCCTGGTCGCGCGACCCACCCTCAATCGGGTGGCCGTGCGGGCAGGTGGTGGCGTCGCCGATCGCTGCCATCATCCGCTGCTCAAGCACCGGGCTCATCGCGTGCTCGAGCCGCTCGGCCTCTTCATGAACCTCATCCCAAGGAATTCCAAGAACATCGGTTAGGAAGCGCTCGATCAAGCGGTGGCGGCGAACAATCTCGTGCGCCGTCTTGTCGCCGCTCTCGGTAAAGGAGATTGTCTTGTCATCGGCGCGCTCGATGTAACCGTCGGCCTCGAGCCGGCCGATCATCTCGTGCACAGTCGGCGGCGATAGCTGCATTGCGCGGGCGACGTTGGCGCCGGTCATCGGCAGCCCGGCTTCGCGCAGCCAAAAGATCGACTGCAGGTACTCCTCTTCGGCTTCGCTGGCCTGCGCTTTCGACATCGCTTCGATTCTATCGCGCAGCAGATAGGCTCGCGCAATGGAGATCGGACCCGGCACGCGGGCATTCATCACCGGCGCCTCACGAGGGATCGGTGCCTCGTTGGCCTTGGCTCTGGCTGAGCGCGGCGTCACCGTCGGTCTTGCCGCACGCTCGCTCGATCAGCTCGAAGCTGTTTCGGCATCGCTGCCCGGCGAGCATTACGAATACCAATGCGACGTTCGCTCCAGCGAATCGGTCAAAGCGGCGATCGATCGCTTCGCTGCAGATGCCGGCGGGATTGAACTACTTGTCGCTAACGCCGGCATCACGCACTACGGCCCGTTCCGCGACGAGCCGCTCGACAACGCGCTCGAGATGAGCGAAATCAACTGGCACGGCACGCTGCGCACCGTCCATTACGGGCTTCCTTACATGCTTGACCGCGCGCGCGGGCAGGTAGTCGTGATCAGCTCCGGGGCGGCGCTGCGCTCATTCCCTTGGGCCGCGGTTTACGGCGGCACGAAGGCAGCGCAGCGACTCTTCGCCGAGGCGCTGCGGCACGAGCTGAGCGGCAGCGGCGTGTCGCTGACGCCCGGCTCCCCCGGGGAGATCGAACCGACGCTCCACGCTCACGAGCGCGACCGAATGCCTGATTGGTACCGCGGCAGCGACGCTGCCGACCCGGCTCAGCTTGCGGCGAAGATCATCGAAGCCGTCGAGGGCGACCAGCGCGCCGTCTACTTCCCGCCGATCGTGCGGCTGCTGCAACTCGTCCACAACGTCAGCCCACACGCTGGCGACGCGCTGCTGCGGCGGCTGCGCGGCGGCACAGCCGCGCCGCGCCGCGACTGACGCTAAGC
>JAEMTR010000192.1 GCA_016462245.1 Solirubrobacteraceae bacterium | reverse complement strand
CGGGTTGGTCAGCGTCATGTTGGCGCCGACGAGGTCATCGGCCGAAAGCGTGTTGGTCCGCGCCTTCTCGATCAGCTCGTCGAAGGCGGCTTTGAAGGCGACGAAGTCGATCGCCCCGGCGTTCGTGATCACCGGCACGATCAGCGTCCGCGAGCCGTCCTTCTTTTCGACGTCAACCGCGATACCTAGGTTGACGGCGCCATCGTCGGCGCGCATCGGCTTGCCGTCCTGCTCAAGGAAGTGGTGTGCCATCACCGGCATCTGGTCGGCCGCTGTGCGCGCGATCGCCCAGGCGATCAAGTGCGTGAAGGAGACCTTGTGGCCGGCCGCCTTTAGCTCTGTGCGGCGCCCTTCCATCTGCGTCACGGGGATCGTCCGAATCGAGGTCGCGGTTGGGATTGAGAGGCTCTGATCCATGTAGCGGGCGAGCACCGCCGCGCCGCCGCGCAGCTCGGTCACGCCAGCGCTTGGAGCAGCTGGAGCGGCGCCGTTGCCAGCGGAGCTGGCGGCAAGCACGTCGGCCTTCGTAACTCGGCCGCCGGCGCCGCTGCCGCTGACGGAATCAAGCTCTACTCCTTCGGCTGCCGCCACGCGGGCCGCGACCGGTGAGGCGCGGACGCCCTCAGGAACGGCCGAGGGGCTCGCGCTGCCGTTGCTGGAAGCAGGCTCGTCGTCGCCAGCAGGCTTGTTGGCCACGCCAGCGCCCAGCTCCATCCTCGCGATCAGCTGACCAACGGCGATCGTGTCGCCGGACGCGGCGAGCAGTTCGGTGATCTTGCCGCTGGCCGGTGCGGGCAGCTCAATGTCGACCTTGTCGGTCGAGAACTCAACGATTGTCTGGCCCTCGTCGACGCTGTCGCCAGGCTTCACGAGCCATTCCAGCAGCGTTCCTTCGCTGACCGATTCACCGGCCGTAGGAGCGACGATGTCGATGATCTCAGCCGGGCCGTCATCGGCCGCGGCCTCTGGCGCTGGCGGAGCGCCATTGGACGGCGCCACTTCGCCGGCCTGAATCTCAGCTAGTAGGGCGCCAATCTCGACCGTCTCACCGGCAGCAACGTGAATCTTCAGCAGCGTTCCGGAGGCCGGGGATGGGATCTCAGCGTCAACCTTGTCGGTTGAGATCTCGACTAGCGTTTCGCCAACTTCGACCTCGTCCCCCTCGGCCTTCAGCCACTCAAGAACGGTACCCTCATTCACCGACTCGCCCATCGCCGGGAGTGTCACCTGAACTGTTGTCGAAACCGCCATCTATCGATCTTCAGCTGATGCTAGCGGCCGCCGGGGCTGGTGCCGTGTGCCGCAACGCCAGCTTCAGGCTGAAGCTCGCCGCTGGTGCCCTCGCCGGCTTCACGCTCGCGCCCCTCGCGGAAGAATTCGTAGCTGCCGAAGAAGGGTGCGATACCTCCGAGCACGGCTACTGCGGTCGCCGTGCGCAGTGGAACAACGCGGGCCCGCAGCGCGAGCAGAATCAGCAGCACCATCAGGATCCAGCCGATCCCGTGGACGAAACCGAAGATCGATGTCGCGAGCGCGAGGCCCGGCACGAGCCAGACGATCAGCAGGCAGACGTAGACGCCCGAGTGTGCGAACGAGAGTTTCTTCAGCGTGCCGCGCGAGAGGCTTGGGCCGCGTTGCTTCGGCGACGGCTCTGCGCTGCTCACCGCGGCGCCTGGCTAAGCAGGGTTGCCATCCGCCGTAGCGGTTCATCGGCCTGTTCGGGCCAATCTTCTATCTGCGCTGGCCACCAAGCATGCTCGTCATGTTCGTCGTCGGGGGTAACAGCGGCGCCTTCGGCCAGCCAAGCCTGGCCGACAAACATCACCATCGCGTTTGGCAGCATCACCAGCGCCTCGCCGCGAAGCTCGGCGGCGCTTACCGACCACTCCTCTTCTAATTCGCGTGCCAGCGTCTCGACCGGGCTCTCGCCAAAGTCGACCGCCCCACCGGCGCCGAGCGCCCAGCGCCCCGGCCACGACGCGACCCACTCTGCCCGCCTGCCTGCCAGCCAGCGGCCTTCGCAGTCGCGCACGGCGCAGAGCGCGGCGACCGAGTTGGCGGCGTCGCTCGCGTTCAGCCGCAGCGACCAGCGTGACGGCTGCAGGTTGATCGTAAGTCGGCCGTCGTCGCCAAGCTCGTGGCTGATGAAGCGAGCGCCGAGCCCGTCGTGGCTCGGCGAGCCGCGCTCAGCCAGCGCAGCGACCGCGGCGTCGGCGTCAGCGGTCATCTGTGGCGAAGGCTCAAAGATCTCTTCCGCCCAGCGCGCAGTCACCTGGTCAGCTGACCAGGGCCCGCGAGCGAGTATTCCGGGAGCCATTGACACTCTGCTCAGAGTACGGTCTCAGGCGTGAGCAAGCGTAAGCGCAGCCGTTGGGGGTGGGGTTTCGAGGACGCCGCGATCGGCGCCGCCGAGGCGGAGGCGGCCGCGCCCGGGATTGAGCCGCTCTTTGGTTTCGCGCCGCAGCAGCCCGAAACCGCGGCGCCGTTTGAGAGCGTTGAGCTGCCCACGCCAGCTATCGAGCCCCCGCCGGGTGCGCTCTCGGCGCTCTGTTCACAGAGCAAAGAGGAGCGCGCCGAACATAGCTACGGCGGCTCCTATCTCGACACAATTCGCGCCTTCCGCGGCCTTTATG
>JAEMTR010000003.1:26230-34338 GCA_016462245.1 Solirubrobacteraceae bacterium | reverse complement strand
CGTCGTAGTCGGCGGCCTGGATCAGCTTCAGCAGGATGTTCTCGACGTCCTCGCCGACGTAGCCGGCCTCGGTCAGCGCCGTCGCGTCAGCAATCGCGAACGGCACGTTGAGCAGCTTGGCGAGCGTCTGTGCCAGCAGCGTCTTGCCGCAGCCGGTCGGGCCGAGCAGCAGGATGTTCGACTTCTGCAGCTCGATCTCGCTGTCGTCGTCCTGCGACATCTGAATCCGCTTGTAGTGGTTGTAGACGGCAACCGAAAGCGTCCGCTTGGCCTCATCCTGGCCGATTACGTATTCGTCGAGGAAGTCGTAGATCTCCTTCGGGCGGGGAAGATTCTCAACATCAAACGACGATGGAACTGCGAGCTCTTCATCGATGATCTCGTTGCAGAGATCGATGCATTCGTCACAGATGTAGACGCCGGGGCCGGCGATCAGCTTCTTGACCTGCCGCTGCGACTTGCCGCAGAAACTGCAGAGCAGCTGCTCGCTTGAATCAGTTGGACGCGCCATTGTTTCCCCTTCGTCTAAACGCAGGCGCCGCCCAGCTAATGCTTGGCGATCACCTTGTCGATTATCCCGTACTCAGCGGCCTCTTCGGCCGACATGAAGTAGTCACGTTCTGTGTCGCCGCGGACCTTGTCGTACTCCTGGCCGGTGTGCTCGGCGAGGATGTGGTCGAGGCGCTGACGGACGTCGATGATCTCCCGAGCGTGGATCTCAATGTCGGTCGCCTGGCCTTCAAAGCCGGAGCTGACCTGATGGATCAGGATCTTGGCGTTCGGCAAAGCCATCCGCTTGCCTGGTGCTCCACCGGCCAGCAGCAGGGCGCCCATCGACATCGCGATACCAACACAGATCGTTGATACGTCGGGCTTGACGAACTGCATCGTGTCGTAGATCGCGAGGCCGGAATAGACAGATCCACCGGGTGAGTTGATGTAGATCGAGATGTCCTTATCGGGATCCTGCGACTCAAGGTGGAGCAGCTGCGCGACAACGAGGTTGGCGATCTGGTCGTCAACTTGGCTGCCGAGGAAGATGATTCGCTCGTTTAGAAGGCGCGAGTAGATGTCAAACGAACGTTCTCCGCGTGAGGTCTGCTCAACGACCATTGGGACTAGGGGGCTCATGTTCCTCGCTTTGTTTCGGTCGGTTGGGTTGATTCCTGCCACGTGCAACTTTGCTCGCAGATGGAGCAGTCAACACTAGCAACGGGGCGGCGACGAAACGGCGTTTCAGGAAGGGCTTGTCGCGACTGCGCTCTCGACGATTAGGTCGAGCGCTTGGCGCTGCGAGAGCTCTTCGATCAGGTCGTCAAGGCGACCTGCCTTCTCAAGCCGTTCACGCAGCTTCTCCGGCGTCGTCTGTTCCTGGGCGGCCGAAGCCTGCAGCGCGGTCAGGATGTCGCCGTCGCCTGGCTGAATGTCCTCAGCTTCGACGACCGCCACCAGCGCCGCCTCGTGGCGCAAGCTCGTCTGCGCCGCCTCGGCGCTCTCGCCGAGCATCTCTTCCTCTGTTCGTCCTGAGATCTGGAAGTACATCTCGCGGCTAATGCCCTGGTGGGAGAGCTGGTGGAGCATGCGGTCGAGCAATTCGCTGGCGCGCGCGTCAACGAGCGGCTGTGGCAGGTTGATCTTGGCGTTCTCGGCGACAGCGTCGAGCACGGCCTCGCGGAATTCTTCCTCGGCCTTGTCGCCGTCGGAAGCGAGCATCTGCGTCGCGAGATCCTCACGCAGCTCGGCGATCGTCTCGAGCCCGGCGGCCTCGTTCGCGAACTCGTCGGTTAGCTCGGGCAGGATGCGGCGACGAATCTCGGTCGCCGTGACGGCAAACTCTGCGTCCTTGCCGGCTAGCTCCTCAGCTTGATAATCGTCAGGGAAGGCGAGCTTGACGGTCCGCTCGTCGCCGGCCTTGATCCCTTCGAGCTGTTCCTCGAAGCCTGGGATCAGGCGGCCCGAGCCGAGCTCGATCAGCTGGTCGGTTCCCTCGCCGCCCTCAAATACTTCGCCGTCGATTGAGCCGACGTAGTTCATCACTACGAAGTCACCGGTCGCGGCGGCCTCTTCAACGGTCTCGAGGCTCGCCATCCGGCCGCGTAGCTCTTCGATCTGCGTGTCGATCGCGTCCGCGTCGGCAACCGGCTCGCGGCGCTCAACCTTCAGCCCCTTGTACTTGCCGAGCTTGGCGACCGGCCGCACGCCTACCTCAAAGCTGAACTTCAGATCCTCACCGGCAGGCGGCAGCTCGCCAAGCTCAACCTCAGGCTGGCCAACGATTGCAAGGCGCGCGCCCTCGACCGCTTCGGTGTACCAGTGGCCAAGCGAGCCGCGGATCGTCTCATCGACGACTGCGTCGCGGCCAATCCGCTGGATTACGACCTCGGCCGGAATTTTGCCCTTGCGAAAACCGGCCATCTTCATCTCTTTGCCCATTGAACGGGCGGTTTGAGCGATCCTGCGATCGAGCTCTTCGAGCGGTACCTCAACCTCCACGCGGACGCGAGAATCGGGCAGCTCTTTAACGTTGGCAGTAACGGTGCTCATCGGCGGCACGATAGCGTCAGGGCGTGGCCAACAACCGCCAGCCCCTGCCGCGCAGGATCGAAACTTGGGTCGTGACCGGCCCCGTCGGCCACCTGCTCTCCGCCGCCGGCGACTGGGCCGTGCTGCTCTCCACGCTTGCACGCAACCGGATTAAGCGCAGCGAGTAAGCGAACGGCCCAATCGCGCCGGCCGTCTTGACTATGTGGCGGCGAAGGCGTCGCCAGCGGAAGGTGAGTGACGGGACTCGAACCCGCGACCGCCTGGACCACAACCAGGAGCTCTACCAACTGAGCTACACCCACCGCGCAGGGCGCAGTGTACGGCTTCGAGGTGGAAGTGCGGCCACTTCGCGATGCCCCCGCCAGGACTCGAACCTGGGACCTGCCGGGTAGAAGCCGGCCGCTCTAATCCAACTGAGCTACGGGGGCTTGAGTCGGCTAGTCGCCGACCGCTCCTACAACCGTATCGGGCGTGGCGGGTGCGGCGCCATTACTCTTGCCTAGAGATGGAGGGGAACCCAATCACATTGGTCGCGCTACCGCTTGGCCTTGTCTTCATCATGTTCTCGCTCGGGATGGGCCTGATCAAGGATGATTTCCGCCTTGTGCTGACGGCTCCGCGCGGGGTCGTCGTCGGGATGCTCAACCTGCTGATAGTCGCGCCGCTGCTGGCTCTAGCGATTGCCACGCTCTTCAACCTGCCGCCCGTGCTGGCCGTTGGCCTAGTGCTGCTCGGCGCCGCGCCGGGAGGAACGATGGCCAACCTCTTGACTCACTTGGCGCGCGGCGAGACGGCGCTCTCGGTAACGCTGACCGGCATCTCAAGCGCGCTCGCGGTCGTGACCGTTCCGCTCTACCTCTCGATCAGCTCGGCCTGGTTTGACCTAAGCGGCGTCAACAACGATGTTGAGATCGTTCCGATCGCTATTCGCGTGCTGGCGATCACGCTAGTTCCACTGATCGCCGGAATGACGATCAAACAGCGCGCGCCGCAGTGGACTGAAAAGAACTACCACCGCTTCAGAGTGATCTCATTGGCGATCTTCGTGCTGATCGTGGCAGCCGCCGTGGGCAGCGAATGGGGCCGCGTCACCGGATACTTGGGTGACGTGCTGCTGGCGGTGATCGCGCTCAACGTCTGTGCGATGGGAATCAGCTTCATGATCGCGCGCGCGGCGCGCCTAAACGACCGCAGCTCAACGGCAATCGCGCTCGAGCTTGGGCTCCACAACGCGACTCTGGCAATCGCCGTCGGCGCCTCGCTCGACCCCGAGATGACAATCCCGGCCGCCGTCTACGGGCTCTTCATGTGGGTCACCGGCGGATCGTTCGCTTGGCTGATGGCTCGGCGTAACGGCGACCAAGCCACGCTCGCCGCCAACACCTAAACCCGGCCCTTCTAATCGGGGCGAGAGGATTCGAACCTCCGACCCCCTGCTCCCAAAGCAGGTGCGCTACCAGGCTGCGCCACGCCCCGATCAGTTCCAGATGGTAGGGCTGTTTGGGGCCAGCATGTTCTAGCGTTGGGGCATGGCCGACGTTCGCCCGCTCAATTCGCTGCGCTATGAGCTCGATCGCGTCGGCGGTTTCGAGGCCGTCCTCTCACCTCCTTACGACGTGATCGACCCCGCCCAGCGGGCCGAGCTGGCCGCGCGCTCGCCGTTCAACGTCGTCGGCATCGACCTGCCTGAGCCGGCGACCGCTGGCGGCGACCCTTACGAGAACGCGGCAACGCTGCTTGCCGAGTGGCAGCAGGCTGGAGCACTGGTACTGGATGAGCAGCCATCGTTTTGGATCCTGACGCAGGACTACCTCGCCCCCGACGGCAGCCGCCGCACTCGCTCGGGCTTCCTCGCCGCGGTCAAAATCGAGGATTACGGCGCCGGCAAGATTCGCCCGCATGAGCGCACGCACCCCGGTCCGAAGGAAGACAGGCTGCGCCTAACGCGTGCGACGAAGACCAACCTCTCACCGATCTTTGCGCTCTACTCCGATTCGACCGGAGCCGCCCGCGCAGTGATCGCCGCCCAGGCCGAAGCAGAGCCGCACGGAGAGCAGATTGACGACGACGGAACCGTCAACCGCCTCTGGAGAGTCATCGACCTTGACGCCCAAGCGGCGCTTAGCGAGGCGCTTGAGCCGGCCGAACTGCTGATCGCCGACGGCCACCACCGCTACGAAACAGCTCGCATCTATGCCGACGAGATCGGCGGCGACGGTCCCCACCGTTTCGTGCTGATGGATCTTGTCGCGCTCGAGGATCCGGGCCTCAGCGTCTTCCCGACCCACCGCTTGGTCAGCGGCCTGTCCGGTGACCCGGCCCGCGCCAATGCGCTGCGCGAAACCGTCGAGAGATGCTTCGAGGTGACCGAACTGGGATCAACCGACGAGCTGCCGCCGAACGGCCTCTCGCCCGACGGAAGGCTGCAGTTCGGCTACCTCGATTCGCGCCACAAGCGTCCGCTTCGGTTGGTTCTGCGCGACCAAGCGATCGCCGACGAAGCGCTCGCCGACTTCCCGCCGCCCTACCGCAAGCTTGATGCCGCCGTGCTCGAAGCGCTGATTCTGAGAGGACCGCTCGGCCTCAGCGAGGACGACATCTCACACTTCAACGGCCTTGGCTATTCGCGCAACGACGATGAGGCTCTGGCACTGCTTGAAAGCGGCCAATTTGACGCCGCGTTCTTCCTCTCCGGCGCGCCGATCGAGCAGATCCAGGAGATCGCCGCCGCTGGCGTGAAGATGCCGCCGAAGTCGACGTTCTTCACGCCGAAGGTGCCCACGGGGCTTGTCTTCAACCCGCTGTCGTAGTCTTCTTAGTAATGAAAGCAATCGCGACCCGCAAAGAAGGACACCAACACAGCATCACAATCCGTGATCATGAGCTGACCGTTGACGAAGACGCTGAACTCGGCGGCACCAACACCGGCCCGACGCCGCTAGAACTTCTCGCCGCCAGCCTCGCCAGCTGCGTCGCAGTGACGGTCGAGATGTACGCTGACCGCAAAGGCTGGAATGTAGGAAAGCTGGAGGTCGAGGTCGACTACGCAACCGCCGAGCGCGGCACGCCAACGAAGTTCGATGTTGTGCTCCGTCTCCCCAGCGAACTAAGCGACGAACAGGTCGAACGGCTCTCGATAATCGCAGCAAAGTGCCCTGTCCATCGCACGCTCGATGGCGAAGTGATGTTCGACGAGCGTGTCGAGCGCACCGCTCTCACGAGCTGAACTAGCGGGCGCACTCGCCCCTGAGCTGCTGAGCGCCGAGGCGGCGGCAGCGCTGCCGGTTCGCGGCCGCAAGAAAGCCGGCGTGCTTGTTCCCCTCTTTGCCAGCGACGAAGGTGCTCTCTCGATCGTGATGACGCGCCGAAGCGACAACCTCCGCCGCCACGCTGGCGAGCTCTCGTTCCCCGGCGGCCGCATTGATGACCAAGACGCCGACTTAAGTTCTACGGCGCTGCGTGAAGCGCACGAGGAGATCGGCCTCGCGCCGCCGTCGGTGGAGTTAATCGGTGCACTTCCTCCAACGCCAACGATCGCCACCGGCTACGCAGTCCATCCCTTCATCGGTTTGATCGACCCCGGCCAGGAGTGGGTTCGCTCGCAGCGCGAGGTCGCGTCGATCCACGAGTTCGATGTCGCTGAGCTGCTCGCCGGTTTCGGCCGGCGCCGCATTAAGCGCCGTGGGATCGGCTTCACGACCGACACCTACGTAGTTGACGATCAGCTCGTCTGGGGTGCGACCGCGAGGATCCTCGGCGAGCTATCCGCCCGCCTGAAGGCCGCCGGACTTAGCTGACCTTGGCGCCGCTTGGATCACTAACGATGCGGATGTACGGGCGCGGCTCTTCCCAGCCGTCTGGGTACTTCTCGGCCGCCTGCTCGTTCGTAACGGAGCCGGCGATGATCACGTCGTTGCCATGCTGCCACTGAGCTGGCGTTGCTACGGCGTGCTCAGCGGTTAGCTGGAGCGAGTCGAGCACGCGCAGCACTTCGTCGAAGTTGCGGCCGGTTGTCATCGGGTAGACCAGGACCAGCTTGATCTTCTTGTCAGGCCCGACCACGAAGACGTTACGGAGCGTCCCGTTCTGGGCCGGCGTGCGCTCAGTTGGGTCGCCCTCGACGTCTGCTGGGAGCATCCCGTAGAGCTTGGAGACGTTGAAGTCGGTGTCGGCGATCATCGGGAAGTTCGGCGCTGTGCCTTGAGTTTCAGCGATGTCCGCGGCCCACTTCTCGTGGTTTTCGAGCGGGTCAACAGAGAGTGCGATGATCTTGACGCCGCGCTGGTCGAACTCAGGCTTAATCGAAGCCATGTAGCCGAGCTCGGTCGTGCAGACGGGAGTGAAGTCGCGCGGGTGCGAGAAGAGGACGGCCCATGAGTCGCCGATCCAGTCGTGGAAGTTGATCTTCCCTTCGGTTGTTTCAGCCTCGAAATCTGGTGCTGTATCGCCAATCGTCGGCATGCGTCTATCTCCTTAGAGTCGGTGTTCTAGCGCAAACTATACAAACCTGATCGCGATTATGTTATTTAGATGTTCTGCGCGGTCCAGCGAGTAGCCCGGCGATTGCCTGCTGTGCCTCAGCGAGCCAGGCATCACGGGCGCCAAGAGGGTCTGAGTGGAGCAGCGCGAATGGGATCGCGTTCTTCTCACGCGCCAACTCCATCTCCGCGACGCCGCTCGATAGAAGCGGCTCGCCGACCGGCCCTGCCGCCTCGTAGACGACGCCGCGCACAGTTGTGTCGGTCGTCTTCTCAAGCATCATCCGCAGCCGCGAGCCGTGCAGCGCGGCGACTTTCTCTTCGTCGCCGCTGGCGGTGCCGAGCAGCCAGAAGAGCAGTGTCACGTTCTCGAGCGCATAGCGCAGCGTCCCGATCACGTCCGGCGTGCCGATCCAACACTCCCCCCCAGCCGCTTCAATCGCCGCCCGGCGATCCTCGGTCCGCGTGACGCAGCGCGCCGCATGGCCCTCGGCGACTAGCTCGCGCGCTAGATCGAGCCCGCGGCAGCCGCCGCCGACGATCAAGACCCTCACTGCGGGCCGCCATCTGAACCGGCCAGCAGCGAGCGCTCGAACTCTTCCAGCGTCTGCTCCGGCTCGCCGCGCTTGCGGCGCCGCGAGTTGCGCGCCTCAAGCAGCTGAGCGAGGTCTTCCTGCTCAAGCTCTTGGTCTTCGTGAATCCCTGCAAGCTCGCGATCGATCTCAGCCTTCAGCTCAACGTGGCTGATCTCCGCTGCCCCGCGAGCGCGCCGCTTGGCGTTTACGGCCGCCTCCATCTGCTCAAGGTCGTCGATCTCATTCGTGAACTCCAGTTCGGCCGAGCGCGTCTGACGCCAATCGAGCTGGTCGGCGCCGGAGCCCGGGAAAAGAATGCCGATTAGCACTACCGCGGTGACGAGCAGCACAATTACGACAATCACGATTAGCGCGAACGAGTCCATTGAGCTTCAGTCTACGAGGGGTGAATTGGAGGCGTACCTGCGCATCCCATCACCGAAACCGTGTAAGTTTGTGGAATGCCGATTACGCGCTCGCTGAAGCTTCTAATTGCCGCAGCCTGTCTCGC
>JAEMTR010000003.1:5732-26130 GCA_016462245.1 Solirubrobacteraceae bacterium | reverse complement strand
AGTGAAAATCAACGGCCCGCGCTACTGGCTGATCAACAACGCGACGATCACGTGGGATTCACGGATCGACCCGCGCGGCGGCACGGTTCGCCAGTTCCCCGGAATGAAGATGCGCTTCTTGACCAGCGTTGACATTCCTCTCAGCGCTATTGCGGGCGGCGGAATCGCACCTTATGAGGAGACGACCGTCAGCCGCACGACCAGCTTCAACTTCTCGCGCAAGTACCCGCTCCACGAGCTCGTCTCGCCTGCGGGCAAGGTCTACGCAATGCAGGCCTACTCGCAGATCGTTGACAAGAAGCTGAAGCTGAAGGATCTCGCCGGGCTCGGTTCAAAGCTTGCGCTGCCAGCCGGTTGGAAGTTCCGCACGCGCAAGCTCAAGAAGGACCTGACGCTTAGCACCGTAGGAGCGACGACAGTGCTCCAGGACGAGCTTCAGAACACCTACCAACTCGTCAAGTAGTAGCTCCAAGCGGGCGCGGGGCAGCGGTCCCAAACCGATAGGGTCGAACGATGAACTTCGACCTTTCCGATGAACAGAAGCTGATCGAGCAGACTGCGCGCGAGTTCACCGACGGCGAGATCATGCCGGTCGCGGGTGAGAACTCGGAGAACCACTTCTTCGACCGCGAGCTGGTGGGAAAGATTGCCGCCCAAGGCTTCCTCGGCGCGATCGTCCCGCGCGAATACGGCGGCGCTGGCCTCGATTACACGACCTACGCGATCATCTGCGAAGAGATCGGCCGCGGTTGCTCGGCGATGCGGACCGTCGTATCGGTCCAAACCTCGCTCGTCTGCTCAACGATCCTCAAGTGGGGAACAGAAGAGCAGAAGCAGCGCTACCTGCCGCTGCTCTGCTCAGGCGAATGGCTCGGCTGCTTCGGCCTGACCGAGCCCGGCACCGGATCAGCCGCCGCGAACCAGAAAACGCGCGCCGCGCAGCAGGACGATGGGACTTGGCTGATCAACGGCGCAAAGATGTGGATCTCGCTCGGCAACAACGCCAGCCTCGCGCTGATCTTCGCCCAGACCGACCCATCACTCGGCCACCGCGGCCTCGCCTGCTTCCTCGTCGAAACCGACCAGCCGGGCTTCATGCCCTCGGAGATCACGGCGAAGATGGGGCTCTGGGCTTCAGACACGGCCGAGATCGCGCTCGACGACGTAACGGCGTCAGCCGACTCAATGCTCGGCGAAGTCGGTGACGGCTTCAAGGTCGCGATGAGCGCGCTCGACTCGGGCCGTTACTCGGTCGCGGCGGGATGCGTAGGCTTGGCCCGCGCCTCGCTCGAAGAATCGATCGCTTACGCCAACGAACGGACACAGTTCGACCGCCCGATAGCCGGCTTCCAGCTGGTCCAAGCGATGATCGCTGACATGGTCGTCAAGACCGAAGCTGCGCGGCTGCTGGTCTACAAGGCCGGGTCGGTCAAGGATGCCGGCAGGCCAAGCACATTGGAGACCTCGATCGCTAAGTACTACGCAACCGAAGCCGCAGTCTGGTGCTCGGACAAGGCAATTCAGGTTCACGGCGGCGCCGGTTACAGCCGCGAACATCCGGTTGAGCGCTACTACCGCGACGCGCGCGTGACGACGATCTACGAAGGAACCTCTCAGATTCAGCAGCTGATCATTGGCCGCGCCGTCACAGGCCAGGACGCGCTCAAGCCGATGACGGTCGAGAACGCCTAGCGCAGCGATGGACTCCGGCGCCGAAGTTCGCTGGACAGAAACTGCTTCACCGCTCGGCTCGCTACTGCTGATCGAAGGCGACGGAGGACTGCTCGCGGCAAACTTTCTCGACGGCGCCGAGGCAGGCAGCACGGCTGAACAGTTCGCCGCCGCTCGCAGTGCGCGTGCGGACGAGCAGCCGGCGGCGCTGGCAGCGCTCAGCGACCAGCTTGGCACCTACTTTGCCGGCTCTGTGCCGCGATTTTCTGTGGCGATCGACTGGACGCAGTTCGAGCCGTTCCAGCGAAGAGTGCTGCAGCGCTGCGCGACGATCGAGTACGGCGACCGGATCAGCTACGGCGAGCTAGCCGAGGAGATTGGCGCGCCCCGGGCGGCGCGCGCAGTAGGTAACGCGCTGCGCTCCAACCCGATCACGATCGTGATCCCCTGCCACCGCGTGGTCCGCTCCGACGGCAGCCTCGGCGGCTACGGCGGCGAGGACGCTGAGCAGCGCAAGGCAACCCTGCTGGAGCTTGAGCTGAGCAGCGCCGCGGCCGCGGCCTAAGCCTGCGTGCTGCCGTACTGCTCGGCGGCGAGATCGTCGCCGGCAACCCCGGCCGGTGTTTCGATCTGAGGCGTATCGCGCAGGTACCACTCGGCGTCGAGCGCAGCTTGGCAGCCGAGCGCAGCGGCCGTGACTGCCTGGCGGTAGGTGTGATCGACGAGGTCACCGGCGGCAAAGACGCCCGGCAGTTTGGTGCGAGTTGAGCGCCCTTCCGTGATCACGTATCCCTCATCGTCGATCTCAACCATCCCGGCTGCAATCTGCGACTGCGGCTCGTGGCCGATCGCGATGAAAGCTCCTTCGGTAGGCAGGATCTGCTGCTCGCCGCTCTCAGCATTGAGCAGCTTGACGCTCTCGAGCGCTCCGTTCTCTCCGGCCTCAAAGCTCTCGACCGTGAACGGCGTCGCCCACTCGATGTTCTCGGTTTGGCGCGCGCGGTCGAGCATGATCTTCGAGGCGCGGAACTCTCCGCGGCGGTTGACGATCGTCACTTTCGAAGCGAACTTGGCGAGGAAGATTGCCTCCTCCATCGCCGAATCGCCGCCGCCAACGATGATCGTTTCCTTATCAACGAAGAAGGCCGCGTCGCAGGTAGCGCAGTAGGAGACTCCGCGGCCGGAAAGCTCATCTTCGCCCGGCGCACCAATCTTCTTGTGCTCAGCGCCCATCGAGAGAATCACCGTGCGCGCTTGATACTCCTGCTCACCAACCCAGACGCGGTGCACGCCGCCGGGCTCGTCGGAGAGCTCAAGTTTGGTTGCCAGGTCGGTGATGAAGCGCGTCCCGAAGCGCTCGGCTTGGTCGCGCATCGTCTGCATCAGCTCCGGTCCCTGAATGCCGTCGCGGAAGCCGGGGTAGTTCTCGACCTCGGTTGTCTGCTGCAGCAGGCCGCCCCACTGCCAGCCTTCGATTACGAGCGGCGAGAGGTTGGCGCGGGATGTGTAAAGCGCCGCTGTGTAACCGGCCGGGCCGCTGCCGACAATGATTACGTTTTCGATCTCGGCCATGCTCTTCTCCACTCAGGTTGCGGGTGACTTTACTTTGTATAGCGTAGCTGTTTTATCTCGCCCTTCGTCGCGCCAGCCCTGAACCGTGCGGCGCAGCTGGAAGTAAGCGATCACGCCCGGAATCGTAGGCAGCCAGAAGGAGAAGGCGCGGTAGCTGAGGACAGCGACGATAGCCAGGCTGCCAGGGACGCCAAAGGCGATCAGCACGCCGATCATCCCGCCCTCGACGCCGCCGATTCCGCCGGGCAACGGCAGCAGGTTGGCGAACATGCCGACGTAATAGGACATCACCAATACGGCGAACGGCGGCGGGTCGCCGAAGGCGTGAAAGGCGGCCCAGAGCGTGAAGATGTCGAAGTACCACCAGATCACGGCACCGAATACCGCCCCGTCGCGCTCACGGATAATGATCAGCGCCTCGCGAACACCGACGGCGAGCGCGTCGGGGACCGGCGCCAGCTTCGTGACGAGCCGCCCGAACCAACCTGAGTCCTTGCCCCATTGCTCGATCCGATCGTCGATCTGCTCTGGAATCAAGGTGCAGGCGAGCGCGAGGATGATCACGAGGCCGCCGATGATCGCCGGCACGATCGTCAGCGCGAAGACGCCGCTGCCGTTGAAGGCTCCGAGATAGAGGCCGACCCCTGCGATCAGCAGCGTGAACATGTAAACCGCGTAAAGGATTACGTACTGAGCGATCATCCTCGTAGCAACGGTGCGGCCCGGCATCCCTGAACGGCGCAGCGCCCAGGCCGTAAGAATTGCGCCGCCCGCACCGGCCGCGGCGAAGAGCCTTGCGGCAACGAGACCGGCCATCGTGATCTGGTAACTGACGGCCCAGTTGATTCGCTTGCTGCCTCGCACGAAGACGCCACGGAAGAGCCAGATGTAGCCGCCGAAGGAGATCAGCTCGAAGAGCGCGCAGACGATCAGCCACTTCGGGTCGCCATCTTGAATTCGGTCCCAAGTCTTGTTGATACCGGCGATCTGAGGCAGACCGAAGTAAAGAAAGACGACTACCGTGAGCGCAAAGAAACCGGCAAAGAATGCGTAACGGCGCGAGAGCCGCCGCGTTGGCATCTGCTCGTCGTCACCGACCTCGGGAGCTAGCGCGTCAAGCTCGCTCTGAGGCAGCTCCATCAGGCTCCCTGCGCGCGGTGTTCAAGGCCTTGGATAAGGCGCGAGACGCCCTCTGCGAGCGGGCTGAGCCGCGGCGCTGCCGTTCGAAGCCCTTCGACCAGCGCGAGCCCTGCCAGCAGGTCGATCACGTAATGCTCTCCGAGATAAACGAGCGCAAAGCCGAGCGTCCCCGCATAGACCCAAGCGACCGTTCCCTCGGCTCGTCCTACGTCGGAGAGGACGTGAGCGGACATCACCGATGTTGCAAAATGAAGCGAAGGCATTGCGGCTAGTGGGTTGCCTGCCAGACCATCGTAAAGCGTCGGCCAGCGGCCGCGCCAGAACTGCTCGCCGTATTCGATCATCATCCGCCGCAGGCCGAGTTTGGTGCGCGCGACGTCGCCGCCAAGGCGACCCTTCTGCGCCGCGTACCAAGGCGGAGCGGTCGGCACCAGCCAGTAGCCGATCAGGCCAAGGTCGAAGGTGCCATAGACCATCGCTGCAGCTCTCGGGAACTGATCACGGCGCCTGATGAAGACGTAGGCGACGGTCGCGTGCGGGACGAGAAACCAGATCCAGTGAGCCCAGATCAGCACCTTCTCGGGCACGCGTATGTTGCCCGGATCGGCGAACGCGCGTTGCAAGCGGACAGCAGGGAGCTCGCCTAGGCCAAGCCAGCGATCAACCGTCACCGGGTAGTCGACAAAGGCGCGCCTCTCCAGCTCGTCAGGGTCATCGGCTGGCATCTCATAGGTTGTGAAATAGGCCCACATCTGAAGGATTGAGACTGCGACGTCGCGCCTGGGTGAGCGCGGGGTCGCGACACAGAGCGCGACCGGCGCGCTCCATGCTGCTGCCAACACGGCGGCGTTCGGGAGCTTCACGCGGCGGCGCAATAGCGGCGCAGCGACGCCGACGGCAACCGTTGCCATTGCCGCTATCCGCAGAGCTTTAGAGGTGCGCAAGGTTGGCGCAGTATACGGTTGGAGGGTGCAGCTCGGCGGGCAAACAATCGCAGTAACCGGCGCCGGTGGCTTCATCGGAGAGGCGCTCTGCAGAAGGCTCAATGCCGAAGGCGCGCAGGCGGTTGGGATCGACGTCCGCGCCGAGAGGCGGGTTGACGTCGAGGCAACCGGCGCCCGCTTCGTCGCCGCCGACGTGCTCGACGTGAGCGCCATCGCCGCCGCGCTCGATCGCTGCGACGGGCTGATACACACCGCCGCGATCGTCGGCGACTGGGGCACGATGGAACAGTTCATCGAAGTCAATGTGCGCGGCAGCTGCGCCGTCTTTGACGCCGCCCAGGCGGCCGGGATTGAGCGAATAGCGCACCTCTCATCGGTCGCCAGTTGGGGCTATGAATTCAGCAGCGACCTCGACGAAGAGGCCGCGCCACGGGCCAGCGGCGCACCCTACGCCGACACCAAGGCAGCCTCCGATTACCTTGCGCTGCGGCGCGGCGGCGCGGTCGTCAGGCCAGGCGACGTTTACGGCCCCGGCTCAGTGCCGTGGGCAATCCGCCCAATCGAAGCGCTCCGAGCCGGCAGCTTCGCGCTGCCCGGCAAAGGCGATGCGCTGATGACGCTGGTCTACATCGACGACCTCGTCGACTGCATCCTGCGCGCTCTTACAACTGCTGAGGCCGCAGGCCAAGCCGTCACTGCTTGGGATGGCGTGCCAATTACAACCTTGGAGTTCTTCGGCCGCTACGCCCAGATGCTCGGTCAGAAGAAGGTGCGCACTGCGCCAGCGCCGCTGATCGAAGCGTTCGCCTTCGCCGCAGAGCGCTTCGCGAAACTTCGTGGCACGCAGCCAAGCGTCAGCCGCGAGGCGATCCGCTACGTCTCACGGCAAGCCGTCTACCCAAACACCCGCGCCCGTGAACTGCTCGGCTGGGAGCCTCGGGTTGACTTCGACGAAGGAATGCGCCGGACCGAACTCTGGCTACGCGCAGAGGGATTGCTGGACTAAAGGCCCGCGGCGCAGACGCGAACAAAGGAGCCGATCACCGGGCTCGTCGGGTCGGCTTCAGGGTGCCACTGCACGCCGAGCATGAAACGACGGTCCTTCATCTCAATCGCTTCCGGGAGGTTGTCGTCAACCGACCACCCGGTGACGGTCAGACCGTCACCAACCAGCTCAACGCCTTGGTGGTGGTGCTGCATCGCTGAGTGGACCAGCTCGCCAGCGACCGCCGCGGCCAGCGAGCCGTCAGCCAAACGGACATCGTGTTCGCTGCCTTCGAACGAACCGGGGTTGGGCCGGTGGTACTTGGGCAGGTCTTGAATCAGCGTGCCGCCACGAGCCACGTTCAGCAGCTGCATCCCACGGCAGACCGCGAGCAGCGGCAGGTCAGTCTCAATCGCGGCGTTGATCAGCGCCAGCTCGCTCTGATCGCGTTCGATCCGCGAGCCCTCGTGTTCAGGGGCCGCCTGCTGGCCATAAAGCGAAGCATCGACGTCAGGTCCGCCGGTCAAGAGCAAACCATCAACGGCAGCGAGAACCTGCTCCGCGCCGCCAGCAGCGAAAGACGCGTCAGGTGGTAGCAGCAACGCAAAACCGCCCGCCCTCTGCACTGCCTCGACGAAGACCTGCGGCACCAGCGCAGCCTCTGTGTTCCAGAGGCTCCAGCGAGCTTGCTCAACGTAGGAGCTGATCGCGATTAGTGGTCGTCGGTCGGCCATCGGCTCAAGGCTAGAGCCACAGCCCGATCCCTGCACTGACTCCATAAGATGCGCAGATGGCCAAGTTTGAGATCGAAACCGAGTACGAGACCGTGAACCTGCTGCGCAGCGGAGCGGCCGCGAAGATCGAGCTGAACCGACCTGACTCGCTGAACGCATGGAACGGGCAGATGAGCGCCGACCTATTCGCCGCCTACGAGGCCGTCCGTGACGACGACGAGATTCGCGCCGTAGTGATTGGCGCGGCCGGCCGCGCCGTCTGTTCCGGCGCCGACCTCAAGGACGGCGCCGCCGGTGGACTTACAAAAGACGACGGCCTGCCCGACCTCGAGCGCGCACTGCACGAGCGCTACCACCCAGTCATCACCGGCCTGCGGCGCCTTCCGAAGCCCGTCGTCAGCGCCGTGCAAGGACCCTGCGTAGGCGTTGGCCTGTCGCTAGCGCTCTGCGCCGATCTCGTCTACGCAACCGAGAACGCTTACTTCCTGCTGGCCTTCGTGAACATTGGCTTGGTACCCGACGGCGGCTCGTCGGCGTTTATCCCTGCGCGAATCGGACTTGCGCGCGCGGCCGAGATGGCGATGCTCGGCGAGCGCGTCGACGCCGCCAAGGCGGCCGACTGGGGTTTGATCAACGGGGTCTATGACGCTGAGACGTTTGACGACGAGATCGACGAGCTCTCAGGGCGCCTCGCAGGCGGGCCAACGCGCTCGTACGCCGGTTCGAAACGACAGCTAAACAACTGGATCTTCGGCCCGCTCGATGATCAGTTGGCACTCGAAGCATCGCTCCAGCAGGAGATGGCCAGCAGCTCAGACTTCGCCGAAGGCGTGGTCGCGTTCGTTGAAAAGCGGGCGACATCATTTACTGGGCGCTAAGGCGCGCTTCCTCTCGTCCGATTCCTTTATAGGATTGCTGATCTCGTGCGTTACCCAATGACCTCTCGTCCAGCCAAGAACAGCCTCCTATTCGCGCTCGTTCTTGTTGCCGCGTCGCTACTCCCGGCCTCCTCCGCGTTCGCAGATTTGATCGCCCCTCAATCTGGCGGCGGCACGCCAAACGCCGAAGCAATCCGTTCGCTTTACCTGTGGATCTTTGGCCTCGGCTGCGTTGTCTTTTTTGGCGTCGGCGGTCTCTTGATCTGGACCGTGATGAAGTACCGCTCAAGCAAGGGCGCCGTTGCCGTTCGAGTTCACGGCAACAACCGCCTGGAAATTGGCTGGACGGTCGGCGCCGCAATGCTGCTGGTGCTGATCTCTGTCGTCACCTTCCTCAAGCTCGACCAGATCAAGAACCCACCAAACTCAAGCGCCAACGGGCTCGCGACGCCAAAGAACGTCGCCTTCGCCAGCGGTCCGACGAAACCCTCGCTGCCGCCGAACGGCCGCTCGCTCGACATCGACGTCAACGGCCAGCAGTACGTCTGGCGCTACACCTATGCCGACACCGACACCAACAACCTCAACAATGTTTTCTCTTATGAGCAGATGGTTGTCCCAACGGACACAACCGTCACGCTAAACATTCGCGCGCAGGATGTTCAGCATTCCTGGTGGATCCCTGAGCTCGGTGGCAAGTTCGACGCCGTCCCTGGCTACACCAACTACACCTGGTTCAAGATCTCGGAGCCGGGCGTCTACGAGGGCCAGTGCGCTGAGCTCTGTGGCCGCGGCCACGCATCGATGATCGCCTCCGTGAAGGCCGTCTCGCCTGACGAGTTCAAGCTCTGGTACGCCGACCAAAAGACGGCGATTCTGGCTGCCGAGAAGAGCGCTGCGGCAGCCCGAAACAAACTCGTCGCCAAGGACGAAGCGGCGCTCAAAACCGTGCCGAAGAGCGAAGCGCCAGCTGCCGCGGCGCCGGTCGCAGCTGCCGACGGCAAGAAGATCTTTGTCGCTGGCGTGCCAGCCACCGGTGCGCTTGCCTGCGGTTCCTGCCACGTGCTCGCCGACGCTGGCACGAAGGGCGCCGTTGGTCCGAACTTGAATACGGTGCTTAAGGGGCAGAGCGCGGCGATGATCAAAGCCTCGACGCTCTACCCGAACAAGATCATCTCGAAGGGCTACGCAGCGAACATCATGCCCGCCAATTACGGCACATCGTTGACGAAAGCCGAGCTTGACGCGCTTATTAAATACATCGACGAAGCTGTAAACGGAAAGTGATCAGCAGATGACTACTACCACCGCAACCCCGGCCAAGCCGGGCATCCCGGAGATCGTCACCAACTCCGCCGCGCCTCGGCCTAGCGGCTGGCTCTCTTGGCTCACCAGCACCGATCACAAGCGGATCGGAATCATGTACATCGTCGCCTCTTGGGTTTTTCTTGTTCTCGGTGGCGTAGAGGCGCTGCTGATCCGCCTCCAGCTTGCGGTTCCAGACAACACACTGCTCTCGCCGCAGACCTACAACTCGCTCTTCACGATGCACGGCACGACGATGATCTTCCTTTTCCTGATGCCGATGATTGCCGGCTTCGCCAACTACCTCGTACCGCTGATGATCGGCGCCCGCGACATGGCATTCCCGAAGCTCAACGCGCTCTCGCTCTGGCTCTTCATCGCCGGCGGCATCGTCTTTTACGGCTCCTTGCTGTTCAGCCCTCCCGAGTGCGGCTGGACCTGTTACGCGCCGCTCTCAGGAACGGCCTTCTCGCCTTCCAATGGTGTCGATGCTTGGATCTTTTTGATGCACCTCACCGGTGTTGCTTCCTTCATCGGGGCGCTCAACATCTTCGTCACGATTACCAACATGCGCGCGCCAGGGATGAGCTGGGGACGGATGCCGCTCTTTATCTGGGCGATGCTGACGCAGGCAATCCTGCTGATCATCTCGGTTCCGGTGATCGCAGGCGCGGTAACACTGCTGCTGACTGACAGACACTTCGGGACCCACTTCTACGACCCAACCAACGGCGGCTCGGCGCTGCTCTGGCAGCACCTTTTCTGGTTCTTCGGCCACCCCGAGGTGTACATCCTCGTGCTGCCAGGATTTGGCGTGATCTCAGAGATACTGCCGGTCTTCTCGCGCAAGCCGATCTTCGGCTACAAGGCGATCGTCGCCGCGACGCTTGGAATCGCCGTGATCGGCACGCTCGTCTGGGCGCACCACATGTTCACTACCCCGCTGCCGTTCTTCCTGCTGATCTTCTTCATGCTCGGCACTTATTTGATCGCGATTCCAACCGGCGTCAAAATCTTCAACTGGATTTTTACAATGTGGCGGGGCTCGATCGAATTCCCAGTCGCGATGCTCTATTCACTCGGCTTCCTGGCAACCTTCCTGCTCGGCGGTATCACCGGCATCTTTCTCGCCACCTTCCCGGTCGACTGGCAGCTCCAGGACACCTATTTCATCGTCGCCCACCTGCATTACACGATCGTTGGTGGCGCTGTCTTCGCGATGATGGCCGCGCTCTACTACTGGTTCCCGAAGATGACCGGCCGGATGATGGATGAAAAGCTCGGCAAGGTCAGCTTCGCGCTGACGCTCGGCGGTTTCTGGATTACCTTCCTGATTCAACACTCGGCCGGGCTCAGCGGTATGCCGAGGCGTGTCTACGAGTACGCCGATGTCAACAACCTCGGCACCTACAACATGATCTCGACGATCGGTTCGTTCATACTTGCGCTCGGAGTGCTGCTGACGATCGTCAACATCGTCCAGAGCCTGAAGAAAGGCGCAAAGGCCGGGCCCGACCCGTGGCGCGGAAACACGCTCGAGTGGTTTACGCCCTCCCCTCCTCCAGTCAACAACTTCGACGTCGTTCCCCGTGTTCGCTCAGTCGAGCCGATGCAGGACATCCGCCGCCAGATCGAGCGCCAAGACCGCGTTGGCGAAGAGGCCGGCGTAGCGGCCGGGGATTAAAAAGCCGCCGATGCCACAAGTTGTTTTAGGCAACAGCGCCGCATCCGCGGCGATCGCCCCGTCGGCCGCGCGCCAGCGGATCAACGATTACGTTGCGCTGACGAAGCCGAAGGTTCAGAGCCTGCTGCTGTTCACGACGGTGGCCGCGATGTTGATTGCTGGGCGCCCGTCGATCGCGCTGATCATCGCAACGCTGATCGGTGGCGCAATGTCGGCCGGTGGGTCGGGCGCGATTAACCATTGGTACGACCGCGACGTTGACCTGCTCATGGAGCGCACTGCCGACCGACCGGTCGCCTCCGGGCGCGTCTCGCCACGCGCAGCGCTCAGCTTCGGCCTGATCCTCGGCGCAGCTTCGCTTGTCTGGCTGACGCTGCTCGTCAACCCGCTTGCCGCCGCTCTCTCGTTCGCCGGCTTCATCGGCTACGCGGTCGGTTATACGATGCTGCTGAAGCGCCACACGTGGCAGAACATCATCTGGGGCGGTGCCGCGGGGGCCGTGCCGCCGCTGGTTGGCTGGGCTGCAGTCACCGGCTCGCTGAGCGGCTTGGCGATCTTCCTCTTCTTCATCGTCTTCTTCTGGACTCCACCGCACTTCTGGGCGCTCAGCCTGCTGATGAAAGATGACTACGAGGCGGCGGGAATTCCAATGCTGCCCGTCGTCCGCGGCGAAGATGAAACGCGGCGCCAGATCCTGCTCTATTCGATCCTGCTTTATGCCGTCTCGCAGCTTCCATTCTGCGCCGGTGGGCTCGGCGTTCCCTACCTGATCGTCTCGCTCAGCCTTGGTTTGACGCTGATCGTGATGGCCTGGCAGTTGCGACGCCGCGCCGACCGCGCCTCGGCCTTGCGCCTGTACCTCTTCTCGCTGCTCTATCTTGCGGTCCTATTCGCAGCGATGGTCGCTGACGTCTGGCTGTAAGCTGTTCAAAGGAAGAGATGGATAAAAACCTCGCCCGCAAAAACAACCGCGCCGGACTATTGATCACAGCGATCGGCTTCGTCATGTTCGGCCTCTCCTTCGTAGCCGCGGCGCTTTACATCTCATGAGCGATCAAGAGCAGAACGCTGAGCCGGCCGGCGAGAAGATCCGCCTTCCTGGCGGCAGCCTTCAGCCGGTTCTGATCGCCGTAGGCCTCTCATTGCTCCTAATCGGTGTACTTGACTTGTGGTACCTGAGCGTGATCGGGCTCTTGATCATGGTCGTCGCGATTTACGGCTGGATCCGTAACGCCATCCGCGAGCATGGCGAGCTACCAAGCGGCCACTAGCTGTCGCTGGTCACTACGGGAGCGCCCACGGCAGCCGCAGCAGAAGCAATCTCGACGTAGCAGCGCACGAGGTCGCGCATCGAAAGCATTCCCACCAGCTCGCCGCCACTGACGACGGCTAAGTGGCGGAAGCCGTGGCTAATCATTGACTCGGCGGCGGCGTCGAGCGACCAGTCCGGCGAGGCAAAAATCACGTCACTGGCCATGTGCGCTTCGACCAGCTCCTCGTCGGGCGATTCACCGGCGCCAAGTGACAGCATGATGTCGCGCTCAGTGATGATGCCGGGCCCCGGGCGCTCCGGGTCGTGAACTACGGCCGAACCAATGTGCCTTGCCGCCATCAGCGTCGCGACCTCGCGCAGCGTGTGGCTTGGGCCAACGGTCAGTACCGACTCACTCATCGCTTCACCAACCTGCATCGTCATGGCTCCCCCTCCGAATTCGACGGTTCCGCGAACATAACCGCTGCCGCCTGCGCTGTAAAGAGCAAACAACAGCGCAGAGCCGTTAGTTGGCGGAGTAATCCCTTTGAGCTGTAGGTGCGTATTCACTTCACTATGCAGCGACAAGCGACTATCGCCCTCCGTTTAGACCTTTACCGAGAGGTCACTTCAATCGTCGAGTTCGAGTACGGCGACGAACTGGCGCTCGATGACCTCGCCCACCGCGTCGCATCGTCAAGGCGCCAACTTCAGCGTGCCTTTGCCGAGGTCGGCCACACAACTTTTCGTCAGTACCTGACCGCTGTACGGATGGATCGAGCGGCTGAGATGCTGGTCGGCAGTGAGTTGACGGTGCGCGAGGTTGCGCACAACGTCGGCTACCGCCAGCCAGCCCAGTTCGCTAAAGCATTCCGCCGCCGGCACGGCAGCGCGCCATCTGATTATCGTGCCCAATCGCAGCTTTTCGGTGCGCGCGGAGAAGATTCTGTGCCGATCCCTGCAGCCGCTTGAAGTCGGCCGCCAGATTGAGCTTCAATCGTGATGAGCGGCGGCGCGTCGAACCCCGATACCGGCGCGCCCGCGTCGCCTACAACCGGTAATCTGTAGGGCTAATGACTGACCAATCTCACCGCGGCGCCGTTACCGCAAAGAATTGGATCGTGCTGCTGGCAATGATCGTCGTCGCCTCCGTGATCGGCATCATCTTCATGCTTGCCCTCAACTGGTTCCCAGAGCAGGGCTCGGACGTTGCTCCCCCGATCGACACCTTCTGGGATGTACTCGTAATCGTCTCGGTGCCGATCTTCGTCGCAGTGGTGGCGATGATGCTTTTCAGCATCTGGCGCTGGCGTCAGCGCCCGGGTGAAGAAGATCTCGATGGGCCGCCGATCCACGGCAGCACGAAGCTTGAGGTGATCTGGACGATCGTGCCGACGATCGTCATCGCCGCACTGACGACCTACGCCGCAATCCTGCTCATCGACATTCAGGCTGCACCGGCAAAGGGAACCCGGGTTGTCAACGTTAACGGCGGTCAGTTCGCGTGGGACTTTGAAACACAGGCTCCCAGCGGTCCAGTGAAGAGCGAAAGGCTCTATCTGCCGATCAACGAGCCGGTCAAGTTCAATGTCCGCTCGAAGGACGTTATCCACGACTTCTGGGTACCTGCCTTCCGGCTCAAGGTAGATGCCGTGCCAGGGATAACGACGACCTACAACTTGACGCCAACCAAGCTCGGGACATTCGATGTTGTCTGTGCCGAGCTCTGCGGCCTCGGGCACGCCTACATGCGTCAAACGGTCACCGTCATGACTGCGGAGCGTTACGCGGCCAAGATGGCCGGGCTCGCGAAGGCAGCCGGCACGCCGGTCGCGGCTGCCGGTGGCGGGGTAGGCAAGTAGATGTTCGTTGCCAGCACAACAATGACAAAGCTGCTTGATTCTCTGGTCAAATACATTGACCAAAGCGTGCACGGAAAGGGTTAATTGATGGCCGCGAAGATTAGACAGCCAGGCTGGTACAGGGCGCTCGCCTATTCAATACTTGGCGTGCTCTTCTGCCTCGGCCTCAGCACCGGGCTGCGCGCGGCATTCGCTGTAGACCCAGTCTATGACGGCGAATCGGTACTTCAGATCTCACTGCTGACGGTGCCGCTCTTCTTCCTCGGCGGGATTGGCTGCTTTGACTATTGGCTGCGTTGGGCGAGCGGCCGAACGGTCGTTGATGACCACGCAGACCATGGTGCGAAGAGCTGGCGCGACTACTTCAAGGTCAATACCGACCACAAAGTAATCGGCATTCAGTACATATGCACCTCTTTCTTCTTCATGTTCATCGGCGGACTGATGGCGATGCTGGTGCGCGCCGAGTTGGCCGCCCCCGGCCGCCAGTTCGTTGACCCGAACACCTACAACGGCATCTTCTCGGTCCACGCGACGCTGCTGATCTTCCTTTTTGTAATCCCCGTCTTCGCCGGGATTGCCAACTACGTGCTGCCGCTGATGATTGGCGCGCCGGATATGGCCTTCCCGCGCCTCAACGCTCTCTCGTTCTGGATGCTGCCGGTAGCCGGCGTCATGATGCTGCTCTCCTTCCTCGCACCGGGCGGCTCATTCGCTGCCGGCTGGACCGCCTACGCGCCGCTCTCTGTCGACGCTCCGATCGGGCAGGCTTTCTTCACGATCGCGGTTCAGTTCGCCGGCGCCTCATCGATCGCAACGGCGCTGAACTTCCTCGTCACGATCATCACGATGCGCGCGCCGGGGATGACCTTCTTCAGAATGCCACTGCTCGTCTGGGCCAACTTTTCGACCTCGCTGCTAGTCGTGATCGCAACGCCATTCATTGCCGCCTCGCAGTTCATGGTGATTCTCGACCGGGCGCTCGGTTTCAACTTCTTCAACCCTGCGGGCGGTGGCGACGTGTTGATGTACCAGCACGTCTTCTGGTTCTATTCACACCCGGCCGTCTACATCATGATGTTGCCTGGCTTCGGCATCATCAGCGAGGTCTTAGCGACGCGCTCTCGAAAGCCGGTCTTCGGCTACCGCATGATGGCCTTCTCGCTGCTGGCGATAGTGCTGCTTGGCTTCACCGTTTGGGCTCACCACATGTTCGTCTCGGGGATGTCCGACTGGATCCGAATACCGATGATGATTACGACGGCGATCATCGCGATTCCAACTGGGATTAAGATTTTCTCTTGGATTGCAACGCTCTGGCGTGGCGTCTTGAAGATGGATACGCCGATGCTCTTCGCGATCGGCTTTATCGCGATGTTCACGCTCGGCGGAATCTCCGGCGTGATGCTGGCGATGGTTCCGCTCGACATTCACGTCAGCGACACCTACTTCATCGTCGCCCACATTCACTACGTCCTTTTCGGCGGCTCACTGTTCACGATCTACGCCGGAATCTACTTCTGGTTCCCGAAGATGACGGGCCGAATGTTCAACGAGAGGCTGGGCAAACTCCACTTCTGGCTGACCTTTATTTTCTTCAACGTCACCTTTGCGCCGATGCACCTGATCGGAGTTCAAGGGATGCCGCGGCGCGTCTCGGATTACGCCGATCAGTTTGCAACCTGGAACTTGATCATCTCGGTCGCATCGTTCGTCGTCGGCCTTTCGACGCTGATCTTCCTCTACAACATGATCATCTCTTGGCGCACCGGGCCGAAGGCTGGTTCAAACCCTTGGAACTCACTGACGATCGAGTGGCAGGTCTCATCGCCGCCGCCGATCTTCAACTTCGATGCGATCCCGTCGGTCGTCGGCGGCCCTTACGAGTACGGCGTCCCGGGCGCCGTACACGCGGTCTTTGACGATGCCAAACCTGAGCCCGTGGCGGTAGCTGCTGGCGCCTCCGCCGATGCCAGCCCAGAAGAGACGGACTGAGCCAATGCGGACGATTCTCGTAGTCGCGAGCGAAACGCTGACCGGCGGCCCGCTGCTCGAACGGGCGCGCGCCGAAGCGGCAGATGGCGACTTGCGCGTCGTTCTTTGCGTCCCGCGCCGCACTACGACACACGGGAATTTTACCTACGTCGACAACGTTTACGAAGCGGCGCAGGTTCGCGTTGACCTCGCCCGCGGCGTCCTGCGCGAGATTGGCATCGATTGCACCGGCGAGGTCGGCGACCCTGACCCCTACTCGGCGACGATGGACGCAGTCGCTGAATACGACCCCGAACTAATTCTGATCTCAACGCTACCCGAAGGCGAGTCTGGCTGGTTGGCAGATGGGGTCGTTGACCGCGTCAGCAACGCCACCGAGGTTCCCGTTGAGCACATCGTCACAGAGCAGAGCGCCGGTTCGCCGTTCGACCTAACGCTCGTCGTCGCCAACAGAACGACTAACAGCGACGCACTGATTGACGAAATCCAGAAGCTAGCCAGCAGCGAGCCAGCGGGGCGTGAGCGGCTCTTCATCTTTCTCGTGCCAATCGAGGGCGGCGACGACCTAGCCGCCAAGCGCGCCCGCGCCCGTTTAACGCAGGTCGTTGACCGCGCTAAGGCGCAAGGGATGCCCGCGGCAGGCCTGATCGGCGACCCCGACCCCTACACGGCGACGATGAACGCGCTGGCCTTCTTCGACGTCGACGACATCGTCATCTCGACCTACTCGGCGACGCGGTCAGGCTGGCTCCGCGCCGACCTGATCGAGCGCGTCAAGAAGTCCTCAGGACTAAGCGTTGACCACATCGTCGCCGAACCTGCTTCGGCGCGGTCCGGGGCATAAGGAGAAACGATGGAAGCCGCTTCAATCCCGACCCCGACAACGCACGATGATCACCATCACGGCCCGCCGATCGCTAATCAGAGCTCACGCGTAAATTCCGAGGTGCTCGGAATCCTGCTCTTCATCATCTCCGAGATCATGCTCTTCGGAGCTTTCTTCGCGGCCTACTTCTTCATCCGCGTTGTCTCCGCCGACGGCTGGCCTCCAGGTGAAGGGCTGCCGGTAGCTGTCGCCGGAATCAACTGCGCGATCCTGCTCTCCTCGTCGGTCACGATGCATTGGACAGACGTTTCGGCAAAGCGCGATAACCAGATGGCGATGCGGATTGGCATCGTCACGACCTTCCTACTTGGACTTACCTTCCTCTTCATTCAGATCAACGAATACCTGCACCTTGGCTTCACACCGAAAACGAGCGCCTCGGCCTCGGTCTTCTTCGGCCTGACCGGACTTCACGGCGCGCACGTGTTAATTGGGCTGCTGCTGCTGTGGATGTCGGCGGTGCGCATCTTCAAAGGCAAGGTCGGGCCTGACCACCACCGCGGCCTAGAAGTTCCCGGCATCTACTGGCACTTCGTCGATGCGATGTGGATCGTCGTCTTCACGACGATCTACGTGCTCTAAGCGCCGCCGGTGGCTGAGCAGCCCGAAGCGCCGCAGCAAGGCCCTGACGATCGCTCTCCGGCCGAGAAGGGCGTTCCACGGATACTTGAGCCGGTGCGCACTGAGTCGGGCGCCTTCAAAGCGCTGGCTTGGGTAGTCGGCGGCTGTCTGCTGGTGATCGCCGTCGCTGTGATCGCTCGCGCGCTCTAACGAACGCTGAGCTCGCCGACCATGCCCGCCTCGCGGTGGCCCGGAACCGAGCAGAAGTAGACGAACTTACCGGCCTTCAGTGTGCCTGAGGCCTTCGCCACACCGTTCTTGATAACAGGCGTCTCAATCGGTGTAGTTTCGATCACGATGTTGTGGGGAACGCCAGATTTGTTCGGCATCTCCAGTTTCAGCGGACCGGCCGTGGCGGTCGCTGCCGATTCGACGTAAAGTAGCTGCCCGTTAGGATCGGCTGAAATCGAGAGCAGCCCATTCTTAGCCACAGCTGGTTTGCCGCCACCGGCCGGCGCGACGGCGCTAGCGAGCAGGCCAGCGTCCTTGCCCGGTTTAGCGGCGACAGTTGAAACGTAGGCGGCGACGTCGGTGGCGTCTTTGCCGGTGACTAGGTCGGCGGGCATCGGGGCATTCTGGTTCGGGTAGCGGATCTGACCGTAGACAACGCCACGGATTCCGTCGTCGCCCCAGTTTTCGCGCCGAGCGGCGTAGAAAGCCTCGTCGAGGTTAGGCCCGGTCACGCCCTTGCTTCCGGCGCGCGCCATCACGTGGCAAGCGCCGCACTTCTGGACGAAGAGCTGCTTACCATTTACTAGGTTTGCGCTATCTGCGGAGCCAGAATTGTTGGTGCAGCCGGAAGCAACAAGCAGAGCACCGAGGGCGAGCCCTGTGGTCAATGGACTGCGCCAGCGACGCTTTAGCCGTTGTTCACTCATCAAGCTTAATATTACCGAGAACCGAGGACCACAGGGCGCTGCTCTGCGCCCAGATGCGGGCCGCAGACTCGGCGCAGCAAGCGGCTGCAGGGCTCGATAGGATGAAAGAATGGAACTGGGACAGCGTTACCGACTGCGAGAGCCTTCTTCGGGCCGCGAAGTAATCCTCGAGGCCAAGCCTGATGTGGTCTACCGCGACGAGAGCAACGGTGAGGAGCTAGAGGTCGTCGGCGAAATTTTGCCGCTTGCCCCTTCTCAGTCGAAACTCCCTTGGGCGGTCGAAAACCTGCGCTTGTGCAACCTCTGCGGCGCAATGGCACAGCGCGATCTGAACGAATGCCCCACCTGTGGCCGCCGTATGGCGCCTCCAGCTTGATCAGTCGCTACCGTTAGTGGCATGCCTTCAATCTTTGCTACTTCCAGCTGTGTACTCGCTTTGATCGGCGCGCTCGGCATTTCGGCCTGTGGCGGGGATAGCCGCCCTTACGACCAGATCCCTACTTCGACGCCAGCACTGGTGCCGCCCGCTGACGCTAATGATGCCGCCAGCGGTACCGGCGCGACTACGACGACGCCGACGACGACAACCGACACGACTGGATCGCCCGACACCAGCGGCGTTGATACCGGCGGCACTGGCGTTGATAGCGGCGGCACTGGCGTTGATAGCGGCGGCAGCGGCGGCGATACGGGCGGCGATACGGGCGGCGGCGGCACACCTGCCGATACCGGCGGCATATCGCCTAATTAACTAACGCGACCAACGCTTGGCGCTAGGCGCCTTACCGATTCGGAGTGGGATCGGAAACGATCTGAGCGCTGTAGGTGATCCGCGCCGTCGTGTACTTGCAGTAGTAGTCGGAGAACTGCTTGACGGCAAGCTGCGAACTCTGCCCTTGGGTGTCTTCGCACTGGCCCTCCCCGCGCGAGGCGTTCCAGACCGTCGAGCTGTCGAGGCCGGTAGCGAGCGCTGGCGCCCAGGTTGGGACTGTGAGCGCGACGATCTGGCCCTTCTTGACCGGGATCGAGCGCTGCAGAGCGAACTGAACGGTCTTGCCGAAGTAAGGCTTGAGCTTGACGGTCTCGCCTTGACGGCTAACGACAGCTCCGTCTTTTGCCTTCGGCGTCTTCTTCGACTTCTTTGTCACCGAAAGGATCGTCAGCTGCGCAGTTGCCTCGCCGCCCAGCTTGGAGTCAAAGAATTTGATCTGCTTCGTCGTCGGCTTGCCGAGTGCGATTGTCCAAGCGACGATTTTGCCGTTGCGGGTGACCACCATCGGGGCCTTGCTCGTTGCGTTGCGTGTCTGATAGCCGGTCGTGCGGCTGATCGCGTAGCAGGGAGTTCCTGGGCAGCCCGGCTTGGCGACCGAATCAAGCGGGCCGAGATCGATGATTCTCGCCGAAGCAAGGCTGGGGCCGATCAGCGCGAGGGCGCCGAAAACTGCGAGCAGAGGAAATAGACGTTTATTCATATCAACCATCTAAGCGCAACTAGAAACAAGATGAGCCGGTTCAGCCGCCTAAGCGGCCGGATGCTCCGTATCTAAGGGCTATTGGGACGACCGGCTTGCACGATTTATGACGACGGCGCGGCGTTCACTCGCCGCGTAGCTGCCGCGCGCTCTTCGCTATCTGATCGGCGCTGCCAGCGGCAGGAATCCAGGGCAGCTGCAGAGGGTCGTCGTCGTAGCGTGGGATCACGTGAATGTGAAAGTGAAAGACGGTCTGCCAGGCCGCCGGCTTGCACGAGTTCAGAAGGTTCACGCCGTCGGCCCCGAGTAGATCCCTGGCCCTCAGCGCCGTCCTCTGCGCAGCCGTCATGCAGGCCGCTAAATCGCCCGCTGAAATCTCGTAGAGATCCTCCGCGTGCTGGCGCGGAATCACCAGCGCGTGGCCCGCAGTTGCTGGGCTGATGTCCATGAACGTAACGGTGCGCTCGTCCTCGTCAATTATCTCGGCGGGGAGGTCGCCAGCAACGATCGAGCAGAAGA
>JAEMTR010000003.1:0-5632 GCA_016462245.1 Solirubrobacteraceae bacterium | reverse complement strand
ATTCCAGAGTTCTTTGGCGAGCGCTTCCCAAAGCAGCTCGAGCGTTCACAGACGACGCCACCGATCATGTTCCCGGTCTTTGCTGGCCCGCTGCTGACCCTGCTTAGCGGACTGAACGGTTCGAAGCTGCTGCGACGCGCCGCGGCTGTGCTCTCGCTCGGGAGCGCTCTGACATTCGCCGAGATTGGTTCACGCTCTGTCGTGCCTGGAGCCAACGACAACCTCAGCGGCGTTGCTGTGCTCGCTGGTTTGGCGCGGCTTCTGCGCGAGCGGCCAATTGCCGGGGTCCGTGTGCTGCTCGTCTCGACCGGCTCTGAGGAGTCGTTCATGGAAGGGATGCGAGGCTTTGCCAAGAGCCACTTTGGCTCATTGCCACTCGATTCGACCAGTTTCGTCTGCATCGACAGCGTTGGGTCACCGACCCTGATGCAGCTCGAAGGCGAGGGGATGCTGCGGATGGCCGATTACGACGAAGCGTTCAAGAGCGAACTCTCGGACGCCGCAGCGCAGCTAGACGTCGAGCTTGTCCGCGGCCTGCGCTTCCGCAACGCAACCGACGCGCTGATCTCAATGCAGGCCGGTTACCCGACGCTGATGCTCGGCTCGATCTCCCAATACAAAGCTCCCTCCAACTACCACTGGCCTACCGATACTGCCGAGAACGTCGACTACGGCAGCGTCGTTGACGCGACGCTGATCTGCGAGCAGTTGCTGCGCAATATCGCCTCACAAGAACAGAGTTAGCGCTCAGTCGCCGCTTGCGAGCAGAGTGCGCGCAAGCTCGACCGCAGACTGCTCGTCTGTGACGCTGCCGCAGTACTGGCCTTCGGCGATCGCCGCGAGCAGCTCGCCGAGCCGCGGCCCGTGCTCGATGCCAAGCTCGGCCGCCAGCTGATCGCCGCGAATAACCGGCTCCGGGGGGCCGCTCGCGCGCCAACGCAGCGACTCAGCGAGAAGATCGAGAGCGAGCTCCTGATGCGCGGCAATCGCCTCTTCCGCCTTACGGCCGCGCGTCGCGAGGCGATCTGCGAGTGAGAGCAACGTCACATCGACCTCGACCGGCTGACAAGAACTCAGGTAGAGGTAGTAGGCCTCCCGGCTAAGCGGTTGTTCGTGAACGAGAAAACCAAGCCTGAGGTGCTCCAGCGTGAGCTGTGAAACGTGTGCACGAAGGCGCTCGCTTGCCTTAAGCCGCTCTAGGATCAGTCGCGACTGCGCTGCTCCCTCGACCGCATGGCCGGGGAAGCCAATCCGCCCGTCATCGAACTCGGCGCGGGTCTGTGGCTTAGCGATGTCGTGGAGCACCGCGCCCCACCGCAGCCCCACCGCTCGTGAGAGGCCGTCGGCGAGCGGCTCGGAGAGCAGCGCCGCGACCGCCGCGCCGCTCTCGTCGCCAAGCAGAGCGCTCGGCTCGAGCTCGATATCGATTGCCTGCTGCAGAACCTCAAGCGTGTGCTCGTATGCATCGAGGTGGTGGTAAGCAGTCTGCTCGACCCCCTGCAGCGCGCAGAGCTCTGGCAAAATCATCGCTGCGGCGCCGATCTGGTCGAGAAGGCGGATCCCTTCGACAGCCTCAGGCGCGCTCAGAATCAGGTTCAGTTCGGCGAAGATCCGTTCGCCGGCGACGGAGCTGAGCCCGTCGGCGCTTGCCTGGGCCGAGGCCAACGTTTCAGGATCAATCGTGAAGCCCAGTTGAACGGCGAAGCGGGCGAGCCTGACACAGCGCAGCGGATCGGCGGCAAACGCATCGGCGCTGGCGGCTCGAAGGACGCCAAGCTGCAGATCTTCAAGCCCTCCGGTGGGATCGATCAGCTCGCCGCCCGCTAGCGGCTCGGCGATCGCGTTGATCGTCAAATCACGAGCGCGGAGATCATCCTCAAGCGTCTCGCCCTGCAGCGGCGTGCAGTCGATCTGCCAGTCACGATCGGCGCTGCAGACGCGCCAGGCGCCGAACTGGTCGGAGAGCGTGAAGACTGCTGCGCCGGCCGGAGCAGCGTCGCGCAGCTGCCGCGCTGCCTCTTCACCGTCACCATCAACGATCAGGTCTACATCTAGCGTCGTTGACTGTGGGCCGCGCGCCGCCAGGCGGTCGCGGATTACCCCACCAACGAACCAGGTGCGCTCTGGGTCAAGAACGCTCTTCGCCAGCTCGAACGGCTGCGCGCCAGCGCTCATCAGCTTCCACCGTCCACGGCGCCGACGTAGCTGCGGGGAACCCGTTCGCTGATCGAGGTCACAATCTCGTAGTTGATCGTGCTCGCGCGAGTTGCGAGTTGCTCGCTGAGGATCCGATCATCGCCATCGCTGCCGAGCAAAGTAACGGTGTCTCCGAGCTCCACCGCTCCCCCATCGCTGCCTAGATCGAGCGTCATGTTGTCCATGCTGACGTTGCCGACGACGCGAAAGCGTCTGCCGTTGATCAAGGCCTCGGCGTTGTTTGAGAAGATTCGCTTCCAGCCGTCGGCGTAGCCGACTGGAACTGTCGCAATCATCGTCGCTTGCTCAGCGACGAAGCTGCGCCCATAGCCGGTGCTCTGGCCAGCGTCGCATCGCTTAATCGACGCGACATAAGACTCCAGGCGCAGCGCCGGCTCCAGCCCTTGCGCGGTCGGGTCGACACCAAACGGGTCGAGCCCGTAACAGGCAACGCCGGGACGGACGAGATCAAAATGAGACTTAGCGTCACGCAGCAGCGCAGCGCTGTTGGCAGCGTGCCGGAGCAACCCTGGGTTCGTCGCGACTACTTCGTCGGCCCAGCTCGTGAACTCGTCAAGCTGCTGAGCGAAGAAGTCGTCTCCCAACTCGTCGGCTGTTGCGAAGTGCGTCATCAGGCCGACCAACTCAATCTTCGCGTCGGAGCCGGCCTGTTCGGTCAGGCTCGTCGCCAGCGCACGGTCGCGCGTGCCGAGCCTGCCCATCCCGGTGTCCAGCTTTATGTGTACGCGACCACCGCCGAGCGCGGCAACGCGGGCTAAGAACTCTTCGCTCCAGACGACAACATCTGCCTGCGCGCGGAGTGCGGCTTCCAGCTCGGGCGCAGTCAACGCGCCCATCAGCAGGATCGGAACTTCAACTCCTGCATCCCTAAGTGAAGTTGCTTCGGTCGAAGTAGCGACCGCAAGCCAAGTGGCGCCACCGTCGATCGCCGCCTGCGCTACAGCGACAGCGCCGTGGCCGTAACCGTTCGCTTTGACGACTGCGCAAAGCTGCGCTGACGGCGCTCGCGCGGAGAGCAGCGCGACGTTCCGTTCAATCGCCCCAAGATTGACCGAGACCAGCGCGCGCACTGCGATCAGCTCACTCGCTATCGATCTTCTAGCAGCGCCTCGAGCACGTCGACGCGCGTTACGACGCCGACGAGACGGCCTTCATCATCAACAACCGGCAAGCGGTTGTGGCCGTGCTCTGAGATTAGATGGCCTGCGTCGTGAGCGTCAGCGTCAGGGCTGACGGTGATCGGCTCTGTGCTCATGATCTCCTCGACGGTGCTGGCGACCGACTTGCGGATCCGCTCTTCCCAGTGCTTCACCGAACCAAGGTAGATCACGCCACCCATGATCTGAACGTGCGCCGGCGGGTCAATATCTTCCTGCTCATCGAACATCAGCAGGTCGCTCTCGGTGACAATTCCGACCAGCGTGTCATCCGCGTCAACGACCGGCAGGCCGGGAAGTTCGTGATCGTGCATCCGCTGGACCACCGTTTCAACGCTGTCGTCGGGGCCCACGCTCCGCGGGTCTGCATCCATTATCTGGCTGACTGTTGTGCTCATGGCTGCAAGCTTACCGTCAGGCCCAAGCAAGCGGCAGGGCGGCAACAACGTCGCTGGCGATGATGCCCTCTGTACCGAGGCTCTGGGCCGCCAGAGCGGCGGCGCGGGCGTGCAGTCTGACCGCCGCTGCCGCTGAAACGAAAGGGTCGACACCGCGCGCCAAGAGCGCCCCGACGACACCGCCAAGGACGTCACCTGTTCCCGCTGTTGCGAGCCCCGGCGATGCGCCTGGGCTTACCGCCACGAGCCCATCGGGGTTGCAGATCAGCGTGTCAACCCCCTTCAATATCACGACCGCATTCGCCGCCTTGGCAGCCGCCCTTACCTGCCTTAGGCGGCGCTCGCGCACCTTCTCGATGCTGCAGTCTAAGAGCCGTGCCAGTTCACCCTCGTGTGGCGTCAGCACGGTCGGAAGTTTTCGCGCCTTCAGCGCATCAAGATTGCCGGCGAAGGCATTGAGGCCATCAGCATCGATCACGAGCGGCTGGCCCACGTTGGCCGAAAACTCGCGTGCAAATGCTTTTGCGCCTTTGCTTGAACCAAGCCCCGGCCCGATCAGAACGGCCCCTTCGCGCTCGGCCACTGCGTCGAGCAATTGGCCCGCACCCTTGCGGCAGTGGTGGCCATCTTCGTCGGCAAGGGCGATCTGCATGACCTCGACTAGATGGCTCGCAACGACCGCTTGCTGGCTTTCCGGAACGCCGGCCGTTACATAGCCGGCGCCGGCGCGCATCGCAGCGGTCGAGGCCAATACCACCGCGCCGGTAAGTCCGCGTGAGCCTGCAGCAACGTAAAGGTGGCCGCTGGTGAACTTGTTCGAAGCCGCTCCGCGCCGTGGAAGCGAGGCAATCAGTGGCTCGTCGATGATCAGCCCGACCGACGCCTCGTCGAGCGGTGCGCCTGGCGGGATTCCAATGTCAACTACGCGGACGGCGCCAGCATGCTCGCGGCCCGGGTTGATGTGGAGCCCTGGCTTGTCGCAATTGAAGCTGACCGTCATCTGCGCCGTGACGGCGTCGCCGAGAACCTCACCGCTTGAGGCGTCGACGCCGCTTGGCACGTCAACGGCGACTATTGGCAGATCGCAGCGCGATAGGGCCTTGATTGCTTTACCGATCGGGCCGCGTGGCTTGCCACTGAAGCCGGTGCCGAGCAGAGCGTCAACGACAACCGAAGCTCCGTCCAGCAGCGCAGGCTCAAACGGCAGTGGCGGCGCACCCGGCAGCAGCCTGAGCTGAGCGAGAGCATCGCCGCTGAGCCGCCCCAAGTCACCGGCCTGGAGCACCGTCACTTGGCGACCAGAGGCGCGCAGCAGCCGTGCCGCGGCGTAACCGTCACCGCCGTTGTTGCCGCCGCCGCAGACGACCACAATCACCCCTTCGGGCAGATACCGATCGACGTAGTCGGCGAGACCAGCGGCCGCGGCCTCCATCAGCGTCAGCCCTGATACCCCCATGCTCTCAATTGCCCACTGGTCGGCGGCGCGTGAGCGCTTGGCGTCGGAGAGCGCGATCAACCAATCGCTCATGCTGGCCCGCCGACCACGACCGCGCCAGCGGTCTCTTTCGAATGGGTCAGAGAACAGCCGAGCGCCAGATCGAGCTGCGCAGCGCGCGCCGCGGCAGCGCCGCTGAGAAGTAGCTGCGGCGAGCCGTCGCCTTGCGACTCAACCTCGATCTCGAGCGGCCGCAGTACGGCGAGGCCGAGAGCTTTTGTGGCCGCCTCCTTGGCGCAGAAGCGCGCCGCCAGATGCTGGGCCGGCCTCGCCTGGTTCTGTGAATACGCTTGCTCGCGCTCCGTAAACAAGCGGTCGGCTAGCCTCGGCCGCCGCTCCAGCGCACGCTCCAAGCGGTCGATCTC
>JAEMTR010000042.1 GCA_016462245.1 Solirubrobacteraceae bacterium | reverse complement strand
AGCGCCGCCGCGGCTGCCGCTGCGACGGCAGACGGAAGCCTTGATCGCGGCGAATTGTTCGAGCACTACCGAGCGCACGCCGAAAGCGATCCGCTGAACGCATTCACTTGGGTTGCCCCGGAAGTACCGGCGGTAATCGACGGCCCGCTCGGCGGCGTGCCGCTAGCCGTCAAAGATCTCTTCTGCACCGAAGGCATCCCGAGCCAGGCCGGTTCGAAGATCCTCGAGGGTTATTGCCCTCCGTACACGGCGACCGCGGTGGCGAAGCTCGAAGCGGCTGGCGCTCCAGTGCTCGGCAAGACCAATCAGGACGAATTCGCGATGGGTTCGTCGAACGAGAACTCGGCCTATGGACCGGTGCTCAATCCGTGGGACCTCGCGCGCGTACCTGGAGGCTCGTCCGGCGGAAGCGCGGCAGCGGTTGCCGGGGGCCTCGCGCCCTGGGCGCTAGGGACAGACACCGGCGGTTCGATCCGCCAACCGGCAGCGCTTTGCGGAATCGTCGGGCTGAAGCCCACCTACGGCGCCGTTTCGCGCTACGGAATGATCGCCTTCGCTTCCTCGCTCGACAGCGCCGGCCCGCTAACGCGCGACGTGACCGACGCAGCGTTGCTCTACCGCCACCTCGTCGGCCGCGACAGCGCCGACGCGACATCGGTCGCATTCCCTGAACCGATCGAGCTGCCAGACGCTGAGCGGCTCGACGGGGTCACGCTCGCCGTGCCAGCGGAGATGGTCGGAGCGGAGGGGATCGAAGCGGGAGTGCTGGAGTCGTTCGAGGCTTCGCTGCAGATCGCACGCGATCTTGGCGCCACGATCACCAGCTGCGAGATCCCAAGCGCCCGCTACGCGCTTAGCGCCTACTACCTGATCGCCCCGGCCGAAGCCTCGTCGAACCTCAGCCGCTTCGACGGCGTCCGCTACGGGCTGCGGGTCGAAGAGAGCAAGCTCGATCAGATGTACACAGAGACGCGCCACGACGGCTTCGGCGCCGAGGTCAAGCGGCGGATCCTGATCGGCACCTACGCGCTTTCGTCCGGCTACTACGACGCCTATTACGGCCGCGCCCAGCGCGTCAGGACGGTCGTCGCGCGTGAACTCGATGACGTATTCAAGAACGCCGACCTAATCGTCACGCCAACCAGTCCAACGGTGGCCTTCGGCCTCGGCGACCGCCTCGCAGACCCACTCTCGATGTACCTCAGTGACCTCTTCACAATTCCAATGTCTCTGGCCGGAACGCCGGCAATCTCAATTCCATCAGGCCTAAGCGAAGGGCTGCCGGTAGGGCTACAGATCTGCGGTCCGGCCTTCAGCGAGAACCGCATCCTCAGCGCTGCGCACGCGCTCGAGCGGGCAATCGGTTTTGACGGAAGCTCAGTAAGAGGCGGAACAGGCTGATGGCCGGGGTCGAGCTAGAGCCGATCATTGGCCTCGAGATCCACGTCCAGCTACGGACGGCGACGAAGATGTTCTGCTCCTGCGCGCTGGGATTTGGCGAGCCGCCAAACACCCGCACCTGCCCGGTCTGCCTCGGCCTTCCCGGGGCGCTGCCGGTGGCCAACGCCGAAGCAATTCACTACGGCCTGATGATCGGGATGGCGCTCGAATCGACGCTCGCGCCTATCTCAACCTTCCATCGCAAGAACTACTTCTACCCCGACCTGCCGAAGGGTTACCAGATCAGCCAATTCGACCTTCCGCTCTGTTCTGGAGGCAAGCTCGGTGAGGTCAACATTCACCGCGTCCACCTCGAGGAGGACGCGGCGAAGTTGAACCACGCGGGCGCGAGCGGCAGGATCGAGGGCGCCGACAGCTCGATCGTCGACTTCAACCGTGGCGGCACGCCACTCGCGGAGATCGTCACTGAGCCTGAGCTGCGCTCTGCTGAACAAGCCGGAGAATGGTTGAGGCTGCTGCGCACGACGCTCAGAGCGCTCGGCGTAAGCGACGTAAACATGGAGGAGGGCTCGCTGCGCTGCGACGCGAACATTTCGCTGCGCCCAGCTGGCACCGACCAGCTTGGAACAAAAACGGAGCTGAAGAACATGAACTCGTTCCGCTTCATTGAGCGTGGCATTCGCGCCGAGGTCGAGCGACAGCGCGCTCTAATCGAGGCCGGCGAGAGCGTGACCCAAGAGACGCTCCACTTCGATCCCAAGAGCGAGTCGATCACCTCGCTGCGTTCGAAGGAAGAGGCGCACGACTACCGCTACTTCCCTGAGCCTGACCTGCCGCCTGTTGTGATCACTGAGGCGATGCTCGAACGCGCGGCGGCGGAGCTGCCAGAGCTGCCCGCGGCGCGTGAGCAGCGCTACATCGAGCAGCTTTCGCTCACCGCGGAGAGCGCGAGGCTATTCGCCTGGCGCGCCGAGCTAGCCGACTACTTCGACGCGGTCTGCGCCGCCGACCCGGCGCTAGAGCCACAGGTCGCTGCCAACTGGGTGACCGAACTGCAGGGTCGGCTCGGCGATCAGGAGGCCGAAGATTCGAAGGTCACAGCCACCGCGCTCGCGCAACTGGCTGCCCTAGTCGCATCTTCGACGATCAACCAAGGTGGCGCGAAACAGGCTCTAGACACGCTCCTAGCTGACGGCGGCGATCCAGCGGCGGTCGTTGCCGCAGAAGGGTTGGAGGCTGTCGGCGGCGCTGATCAGTTGGCGCCGATCGTCGCGGCCGCTCTGGAAGCTAACCCTGAACTGACAGAGCGCCTGCGCGGTGGCGATATGAAGCCGATCGGCGTGATCGTTGGTGAGGTGATGAAGCAGACACGCGGGCGTGCCGACGGTAAAGAGGTGACCGCGCTGGTCCGCCAGCAGCTCGGCCTCCCCTAACCGCGGCGCTGGCTCGTAGACTGATGTGATGGCTGGTGGCGGCTACCTAATCATTGCGTTCTGCTTCGGGCTGGCCGGAGGAATCGTCGGCAGGATCAAGGGCGGTTCGTTTTTCATCTGGTTCGTGATCAGCTTCCTGATCCCGGTCCTCGGCCTAGTGGCGGCAATTTTCATGCGCAACGAGGCGACCGAGCCTCGGCGCGAGTGCCCGGGGTGCGGCAAGGTCGTTGCGGCCCACGACGCGCTCTGTACTCGCTGCGGAACCGAGCTCTACTTACCACCTGACGATCAGCTGCTGCCGTCGAAGTTTGCCGAGAAGGTTCACGGTGGCTGACGCTTAGAGCCTTACCGGGCGTGGCGCTGCAACGCTGGGGAAGGCCGAATTCGCTGTTAGAATCTTCGATTCGGCCGTACCGGTCGGAACAACTCTTTACTGGGAAAGGAACGACCGCCAATGCGCGCAGTGGACGCAATTATGGAATGCCTCAAGGCTGAGGGTGTCGAGGTCGTATTTGGCCTTCCCGGTGGAGCCAACCTGCCCACCTACGATGCCCTTGTCGACTCTGAGATCAGGCACATCCTAGTGCGCCACGAAGCCGGCGGCGGCCATGCTGCCGAGGGCTACGCAAAGGCAACCGGCAAGGTCGGCGTTGCCTTCGGAACGTCAGGCCCAGGCGCAACAAACCTCGTCACGCCGATCGTTGACGCGATGATGGATTCGGTTCCGGTCGTCTTCATGACCGGCCAGATCCGCAGCGACCTACTCGGCACCGACGGCTTTCAAGAGGCCGACACAATCGGGATCACGATGCCGGGCGTCAAGCACTCGTTCATGGTCACCGACGCCGAAGATATCCCGCGCACAATCCACGAAGCTTTTTATATTGCCCGCAGCGGCCGCCCCGGCCCTGTCGTGGTTGACATCCCGGTTGACGTTTCGCGCGCTGAGATTAACTACGTGCCGGTGACCGAGGTCTCGCTTCCCGGCTACCAGCCCAACATTGACGGCAACGCGAAGCAGATCCGCCAAGCAGCAAAAGCACTGGCGGCGGCAAAGCGCCCTGTGCTTTACGTCGGCGGCGGTGTCGTCCTTGGCGACGCCTCCGAAGAGCTGCGCGCGCTCGTAGCAAGTGACCGCTTTCCGGTCACCAGCACTCTGATGGGCCTCGGATCTTTCCCGTCAGAAGGCACTCAATGGCTCGGCATGCTCGGCATGCACGGAACACGGACAGCGAACTATTCGATGGACCAAGCAGACCTGATCTGCGCGATCGGTGCCCGCTTCGACGACCGCATCACCGGCAAGCTTGACGAGTTCGCTCCGCACGCAAAGTTCATCCACATCGACGTCGATCCGGCCGAGATCTCAAAGAACGTCCCGGCCCACATTCCGATCGTTGGCGACGTCAAGTCGATCCTGCCTCACCTGACCTCTGAATACCGCGCGCTTGGCGCTGACTCTGCGCGGCTTGACGACTGGCTGGCACAGATCGCGTCCTGGAAAAAAGAGTTCCCGCTGACATACAACGACACAGATGACAGCGAAATTCGCCCCCAATATATGGTTGAGGCCGTCTACGAGGCGACCGGCGGCAACGCGATCATCTGCTCAGACGTCGGCCAGCACCAGATGTGGACGGCGCAGTACTACCACTTCCCCGAGCCGCGCCGTTGGATCAACTCCGGAGGCCTCGGAACGATGGGCTTTGGCTTGCCTGCAGCGATGGGGGCGAAGGTCGGCTGCCCGGATCAGGACGTCGTGCTGATCGCCGGTGACGGATCGATCCAGATGAACATTCAAGAGCTCGCCGCCTGCTCGCAGGAGGGAATTGACGTCAAGGTTCTGATCATGAATAACGGCTGCCTTGGCATGGTTCGCCAATGGCAGGAGCTCTTCTGGGAGCAACGCTATTCGCACGTCGACATGGGCGATTTCCCGGATTACGTGAAGCTCGCGGAGGCCTACGGAGCGACCGGCATTCGCCTGACCGACAAGTCCACGCTAGTCGATGACATTCGCGCAGCGATCGCCACTCCCGGCCCGGTCGTGGTTGACGTCCGCGTGACCGAAGAAGAGAACGTCTACCCAATGATTTCGCCCGGCATGCCTGCCCGCGACATGGTTGGATAATGATCGCTGACGGCAGTACATCGGAGACGCTCAGCCTCGACGATCTGCACGCCAGCGTTGGCGTTCGTAGTGGCCGCAAGCACGTTCTCTCAATTCTCGTTGAGAACAAGCCGGGCGTTTTGACGCGCGTCGCTGGACTCTTCACGCGTCGCGGATTTAACATCGACACGCTTGCCGTCGGCCCGACCGACGACGACGCGATCTCGCGGATCACGTTGACCGTCGACGGCGCGCTTCACCCAATCGATCAAGTCACGAAGCAGCTACACAAACTCGTAAACGTGCTGAAGATCCGCGACCTTGAACCGGGAGACAGTCTCGCGCGTGAACTCGCACTTTTCAAGGTCACAGTCGACGGCGCGCAGCGCGCAGAGGTGATGCAGATCTGCGACGTGTTTCGTGGCAAGGTCGTCGATGTCAGCAAGGAATCGGTGATCTTCGAGGTCACCGGCACAACTGAGAAGATCACGGCCTTCGACGAGATGCTGAAGCCCTTTGGTCTCGTTGAAATGATGCGAACAGGCGAGATCGCAATAGCCCGCGGTCGCGACGCAACGTAAGGCCCCGTGCAGTCCAAGCGGCTGCCTGATCCGTATATAGATGCAGTGACCACAACAAGCTCCAAAGGCGACCAGGCCTTTGCGCTATCCGGCGAGGATCAGGCGCGGCTGCTGTCGCAGATCACGGCGGCGATCAAAGAAGCGCGCCGCGTCCAAGGGGCTGAGGTACTCGCCGCGATCAGCGTCGAACTGCCCGCGGCGACCGATCCAAGCGCTGTTGTTGCGGCCTCGAGGAGATCAGACGAGGCCTGGTTCCTTTTCGAGCAGCCTGACCGTGAGCGCGCCGCGCTCGCTGCGCTTGGTTGCGCAAAACTAATCGAAGCTGCCGGCGCCGATCGCTTCGCCCAAGCCGCGGCGATCTGGAACGGCTTGGCGCGCAGTGCCCACTACGACGGCGCCGACCGAATAGTTGGCGGCGGACCTGTCGCGGTTGGTGGATTCGCCTTTGCCGACGATGGCGGGAAGGCGCCGCAGTGGAGCGGCTTCGCTCCCGCGTCGCTAATCGTTCCGGAGATCTCGATCAGCAGGCGTGGCCGCGACGTTTCGATGACGCTGAGCTCCGTCGTGACCGCCGACGACGACGCGCTCCAGATTGCCGAGCGGCTTTCAGCTAGAGCTGCTGAGCTTCAGAACCGGCCGCTCGCGATGCTTGACCCAGACCCGTCGCAGCAGAGCCGCGTCGTCGGCACGATGCCTCCAGAGCATTACGAACAGGCAGTTGCTCGGGCGGTCGCGCTGATCGATGCCGGCGAGCTCGAGAAGATCGTTCTCGCGCGCGAAGTGCAGATCCATTCGGCGCAGCCATTCGCGACCGAAGCAATTTTCGGCGTCCTGCGCGAAGCCTTCAGCGGCTGCCATGTCTTCGCCGTCGGCCGGGGCGAAAAGACTTTGATCGCCGCCAGCCCCGAACTGCTCGTCCGCCGCGAAGGGATGCGCGCGGCGACGCTCGCGCTGGCCGGCTCGACCCGCCGCAGCGCCGATCCGGCCGTCGATAGCCACCTCGGCGAGCAGCTTCTGCGCTCAGCAAAAGACCGCGAAGAGCAGGAGATCGTCGTGCGCCGAATCGTCCAGACGCTCCAGCCACTCAGCGTTTGGGTAACGGCAGCAGATGAGCCAATGATCGCGCAGATGGCGAACATCCAGCACCTCGCGACGCCGATCCGCGCTCAGCTGCGAGATCCGATTGGCGCGATTGAGCTGGCCGGCACGCTCCACCCAACCCCGGCCGTCGGCGGCGAGCCACACGACGTTGCCGCGCCGCTGATCCCTGCGCTCGAGGGGCTCGATCGTGGCTGGTATGCCGGGCCGGTCGGCTGGACCGACCTCAACGGTGACGGCGAGTTCTGCGTGGCGCTGCGCTGCGCACTAGTCGGCGGCAATCTTGCCCGCTGCTACGCCGGCGTTGGCGTCGTTAGCGGTTCTGACCCTGCCGCTGAGCTCGCTGAGACGGAAGTTAAGCTCGCTGCGCTGTTGCCGGTTCTCGCCACTTAACGGGCGAGCGCAACGGCAACACTTTTCCAGAGCTGTTTGTGCAGCGCGACGTTCTCTGCGCGATCGGTCCGCAAATGAATCAGCTGCGTGCCGTCGCTGCCAACGCTGTAGTCGAGCGCTGCGGCAAATTCATCGAGCGTTGAAGCTTCCAGTAGGTGCAAGCCGAACGCTTCGGCCACCGCGTCGATCTTCAGTCCCGTCGGAGTCAGCACGTGCTGCTCATAGAAGCGATCGTGCTCGGAGACCTCGAGGAAATCGAAGATGCCGCCGCCTTGATTGTCGATCAGGACGATCGTCAGCGGCACGGCTAGACGGCGGGCAGTCAGGAGCGAGCCGACATCATGGGCGAAGGCGACGTCGCCGATCATCAGCACGGTTGGCCCATCGCTAGCTGCGGCTACTCCGTAAGCCGTCGCGATAGTCCCATCGATGCCGTTCGCGCCACGGTTGCTGAGCACGCGAATTGGCTCGTCGCGGTTGGCAAAGAACGACTCGACGTCGCGGATCGGCATCGACGAAGCGACTACGAGGTTGGCGTCTGCCGGCAGCTGCGCACCGAGCTGGCGGGCCACGGCAGGTTCAGAAAGTTGCTCACCGAGAACCTCATCAATTGCTTCGTGGGCGAAAGCGTCGGCCTGCTGCCAGCCGGTGGCCCAGGCTGCGTCGCCGACCGCGCAGCTTTCGGCCAGCAATTCCAGGACGGCTGCTGGTTGAGCGTCCAAGACGAGATCGGCCATCATCGCCGGATCCTGCCAAGCCATCTCTGGATCGATCAGCACCTGCACCGCGTCGAGGTCGGCCAGCCAGCCGCGGAGCGCCTTCGAGGCCGGCATGTCGCCAATCCGCAAGACGGCGGTCGGCCGGGCGCTAAGGGCTAGCGGCTCTGCCCGCAGCAACGCGTCGTAGTGAGCAACCGATTGCTCGCCAGAACGGGCCCCGCTCAGTGGGTCGGCGAGTAATGGCCACCCGCTAGCGGCGCAGAACGACGCTACGGCGGCAGCAAAGCGCGGGCCGTTCAGGGCCCCCTCAACGCGCCCCGCAACAACAACCCCTTTCGGCGCAGTGGCGACGATCGGCGCCAGCATCTCGGCTGCGAGAAGCGGGTCGCCAAACGCCTGCGCCCGCGCCGTCCATGGCCGACGGTCGTCACGGCCAATCTCGAAGGCCGTTGGCTCTGGAAGCGGCGTAGCGGGAAGCAGTGGTTCGCGGAAGGGAAAGTTGAGATGGACCGGCCCGCGCCGCCGGCCGAGCGCTGTCCACGCTGCGCGGCACGCGAGAGAGCGGATCCAGCGCGCCGTTTCGGCGGTCAGAGCGTCAACTCCGACCTCCGTAAAGGAGAGCACGCTGTCGCCATAAAGCTTGACCTGATCGATCGTCTGGCCGGCGCCAATCGCGCGCAGCTCGGGCGGCCGGTCGCTGGTGCAGACGATTAGCGGCACACGCGCTTCGTAGGCTTCGATCACGGCGGGCAGGTAGTTGGCGGCTGCTGTACCGGAGGTGCAAGCGAGTACGGCGGGGCGGCCGGTCGCTTTCGCTAGTCCAAGCGCGAAGAAGCCGGCGGAGCGCTCATCGATCTGGGAGTAGACCGGGAAGCCACGATCGGCGGTTAGCGCCGCGACCAGCGGTGTCGAACGAGAGCCCGGCGACGTGACGGCACCGGAGACGCCGCAACGCGCGAGTTCATCGCAGAAAGCTCGCAGGAGCAAGTGGCTGTCATTAGTGGCGGTCATGATGTTCTTAACGATGGATACGGTCCTTCTACTCCACGGGTTCGCCGGAACGGCTGGAAGCTGGGACGCTTTCAACGAGCATCTCGACCGCAAACGCTACCGGCCGTTGGCTCCTGAGCTGAGAGGACACGGCCAGAACGGCGCTGTGCGCCCGATCTCGTCTGAACTCTGCGTCGCCGATCTGCTCGCCGCCGCGCCGCCTCGCTTCACGCTTGCGGGCTACTCGCTTGGAGGCCGAATCGCGCTCCAGCTTGCGCTGGCTGCGCCTGAGCGGATCGATCGCCTGGTTCTGATCTCGAGTAGCGCTGGGATCGCAGATGACGCAGAGCGCGGCGCACGCTTGAGCAAAGATCTAGCCCTCGCTGACGAGATCGAGGCCGGACCGATCACGCGCTTTGCCGACGACTGGCTCGCTGGCCCGCTGTTCGCCAACGACGAGGCTGAAGTGAATGCCTCGGCGCGGGCTGAGATCCTGAAAAACTCGCCCGCGAACATTGCGGCGGCGCTGCGTGGGATCAGCATCGGGCGCATGGAGCCGCTCTGGCCGCGGCTCGCAGAGATCGCGGCGCCGACCACCGTGGTCGCCGGCCAATCCGACGGGCGCTACGTCGAACTCGCCGGGCAGATCGCGGACGAGATTGACGGCGGCGAACTTGAAGTGATTGACGGGGCCGGGCACGCGCTGCCGCGCAGCGCCCCTGAGCGGCTCGCAGCGCTCTTCTAGACCGAGATCAGGCTTCGGCAGGGCCAACGCCTAGGCCAGGGCCTAGCGGCACTGTAATCGCGCCGTCGCTTGGCGCTAGCAGACCGCCGTCAAGTCCATCGAATCGGTCGAGCGTTGCGAGGCCCGAGGGAATCATGATCCGCAGAGCGGCCGCCGCATGTAGCGCGGCGGCAATTCCAATTGGGCCGTCGAGCATTGAAGCTAAATAAACCTCTGTGCCTGAGCTGCGAGCCAGCGCAGCCTGCGCGAGCAAGCCGGAAACGCCGCCGGCGCGACCCAATTTCAGGCAGATCAGCTCTGACGCGCCGCTGGCTAGCGCGCCGTCGTCGGCTGCAGTTTCGTCAATTGAGATTGGTGTTTCGACAAGAGAACGCAGCTGCTCTATCTGTTCAAGCCCTGTCACCGGCTCCTCAACAAGCTCGATCCCGAACGGCTCAAGCGCCGCTAACGCGT
>JAEMTR010000191.1 GCA_016462245.1 Solirubrobacteraceae bacterium | reverse complement strand
CCGGGAAGCCGTAGTCGGTGAACTCGAAGAAGCGCATCGGCTTGCCGAGCAGCTCTGCCTGAATCCCCTCCCACGTTGTGACGGCGATCGTGAAGTCGGCTGCGTTGTTGTAGACGGCCTCGTAGGCGGTCGTGTTGAGCGTGACGGTTTTGAAAACCCCTGTGCCGCCGTCGGCCTTGATCACGTACTCGAGCTCCGGCCCCTCATCAGGGGTGCCGAAGCCGGCGTAGGTCTTGCCGTCGAGGTCCTTTGGTGATTGGAGATCCTTGTTGCTGGCCTGAACGCCGATCGCGTACTGCGTCTTGGCGATGTTGGCCATCACTTGGAGCACGTCCTGGCCGGAGGCGCGGGCGTAGGCAATCCCGGCTTGGTTGCCGACCCCGAAGTCAGCCTTGCCGCGCGCGACGAGCGTCTCCGGCGCCGTATTGGCGTAGGGAAGGATCTTCACGTTCAACCCTTCGTCCTTGTAGTAGCCGAGCTGGTCGGCGACGAAGATGCCGATGTGGTTTGTGTTCGGCGTCCAGTCGAGCGCGATGCTTACCGGCGTGCTGCCTGAACTATCTGAGCTGGAGGTTTGCTCCGAACCGCAGCCGCTCACAACGACGGCGACCAATGCCGCTGCGACTGCCGTTGTGATCGAAACTTTGCTCAGCTGCTTCACGCGGGGCTCCCTCTGCTTGTTGGACGATGGACTGTATGTGCTTGTCGTAGCGGCTCGGCGTCAGGCATGAGCCTCCAGCCCGGTACGCTGACGAGGCCGATGAGACAGTTAGGCAGGCTCGTTCCCGCACTCCTCGTAATCGCCCTGCTGCTGATCGTGTGGCAGCTCTACTCGACGCTCGGTGAGGTCGGAAACGACCTGCTGCCGGCGCCCAGCCGCGTTGCCAGCGCTGGCTGGGCCGACCGAAGTTCGCTATGGGACAACCTGCTGCCGACGGCGCGCGAAGTGGTGCTCGGTTTTGCGCTCTCGCTGAGCTTCGCCTTTGTCCTTTCGATCTTGCTTGATCGCTCTCAGACAGTCCGCCGCGCGCTGACCCCTGTTTTGATTGGCAGCCAGACGCTGCCGATCATCGTGCTCGCGCCGTTGGTCGTGATCTGGTTCGGATTTGGGCTTACGCCAAAGATCCTGTTGGTGGCGCTCGTCACCTTCTTCCCGCTGCTCGTTGGCCTGCTCGAGGGCTACGCCTCGACGACGCGTGACGCGATGACGTTGATGGAGACGATGGGCGCCGGCTGGTGGAAGACATGGAGGCTCGTTCGCTTGCCCTCGGCGCTGCCGAGCTTCTTCACCGGCCTTCGCATCTCAGTTACTTACGCCGTGGTTGCCGCGATCTTTGCTGAGTACGCTGGCGCCGAGCTGGGGCTTGGGATCTACATGCAGTCGGCGAAGAACTCATTCCGCACTGATCTGGTGCTGGCGGCAGTAATCATCTGCGCGCTCTTGACGCTGGCGCTCTACGCGCTGACCTTCGCGCTGCAGCGGCTCGTGATGCCTTGGTACGCGCAGTCGAGGGAGCGGCCTTCATGACGCGGATTGAGCTTGAAGGAGTGAGCAAAAGCTTCAATGGGCGCGAAGGCAAGCTCGAGGTGCTGGACGAGGTTTCGCTCAGCGTTCAGCCGGGCGAATTTGTTTCGATCCTCGGGCCAAGCGGCTGCGGCAAATCGACGCTCTTCTCGCTGCTGACGGGGATCGAGCCGGCCGACTCCGGGACGCTGCTCGCGGACGGCGAGCCGCTCGCCGCTGGGCGCCAGCCGTTCGCTTGGATGCCCCAGGACGACGTTCTCTTCCCCTGGCGGACGGTGCTCGGCAACGTCGCACTCGGCGCTGAGGTTGCTGCCGGCTGTTCGCGTAGCGAGGCCCGTGACCGTGCGCGCGAGCTGCTTCCCACCTTCGGCCTCGAAGAGTTCGCTAACTCACGCCCGTTCCAGCTCTCCGGCGGGATGCGCCAGCGCGCCGCGCTCGCCCGCACCGTCGCGCAGGGCCATGATGTGCTGCTGCTCGACGAGCCGTTCGGCGCGCTCGACGCGCTCACCCGCACCGACCTTCAGCTCTGGCTCGAGCAAATCTGGGAGCGCGAGCGCTGGACGGTCGTGCTGATCACCCACGACGTGCGCGAAGCGGTGCTGCTCTCCGACCGCGTCTACGTGCTCGGCCCGCGCCCGGCAACCGTTCGGCTGGAGCTTGAGATCCCACTGCCGCGCCCGCGCACACTCGAAACACTCGCCGATCCGCAGGTCGCCGCACTCGAGCACGAGCTGCTGACGGCGCTGGACGTTGGCGCCGCGCCTGCCTAGCGCGCGCTGCTCAGGTATACCTGCCTTGATGAGCCCGCTCGACGAAGACCAAGTCAGCTACGAAATTCGCGGCCAGTGCGCCGTGATCACGATCGACCGGCCGGAGCGGCGCAACGCCGTTGACGGCGCCACCGCCGACGCTCTAGCCGCCGCCTACCAGCGCTGGATTGCTGACGACGAGGCGAAGGTGATGATCCTCACCGGCGCCGGCAGCGAGGCCTTCTGCGCCGGAGCCGACCTAAAAGCGATCGAAACTCTCGCGCCACGGCTGACGGCCGAGGAAGGGCCGCTCGGCTTCACGCGGCTGACAGCGCCAAAGCCTGTGATCGCAGCGATCGAGGGC
>JAEMTR010000041.1 GCA_016462245.1 Solirubrobacteraceae bacterium | reverse complement strand
GCCGCTTCCTCAGCTTGCGCAACAACACTGACGCGCGCGCCTTCCTCGACGGCGCCGGCCCGGCCGCTGTAGGCGCAATCTTTGGCGCGCTGATCCCGCTCGCTTCAGGCCTCAGCTTCACTTGGCAGTGGGTGATCGCGGCGGCCGCGACGGCGCTGCTCTTCGGCGCCAAGCTCGGCATCGTGCCAACGCTGCTGTTGGCTGCGGCGGCTGGAGCGATCGCAGCGCTGCTCGGCGCGCCGCTACCAGCGCTCGGCTAAGCGGTGGCGGCCCGGCTCGGCGGGCCAGGCAGCAGCTTGCCACCGGCAACAGGCGTGTTGCGAATTATTTGCGGCAACAGCGGCAGCAGAACCCGCTTCGTGTAGGCGGCGCCGCCAACACGCATCGTCTCGCGCAGCGGATCCCACGAGAGTCCGTAGCCGCGGCGGATCTTCGCGGGCAGTGAGCCGATGATGATGAAGTTGACGGCCTCAACGAGGCCGCGCATGTAGACCGGTGCCGGTGGGTTCAGCACGATTGCGAGGCTCTCGTCGCGCGCGCTCTCAGTGACGCAGAGCTGATCGCCTTCGACCATCTCGGTCATGTAGGCGTCGAACCCTTCAATCGTCGCTGGCATCTCGTCCTCTTGTAGGCCGAAGAGCTTGCCGACGAGGCGGTAGTCGCCCCAGAGCGCGTCGCGCTCGTCACGCGTCAGCTCCTCTACATAGAGGCGGTAGAAGCGGTCGGCTGAATCGACCAGCGCGGCCAGCGTCCAAAGCAGGAACTGCGGGTCATCGGCGGCGTAGGGAGTTCCGGCCGGGTACTTGCCCGCCGGCTCTTCGAGCACACCGTTGATCTGCGTGTGCACTGCGCGGACGCGATCGGTCATCTCGTCTGCGTCGTCGCGGCGGCCGAAGTAGATCGTGTTCATGATCGTCGCCGTCCGCGCCAGCCGCGCGTGCGCAGCCTCCTTCGCTTCAGACTTGATGAAAAAACCTTCAAACATCACCGGGTGCGATGCCTGCATCAATAGCGCGCGGGCGCCAGAGAAGGCGACGACCAGCTCGCGGTTGACGCGGCGGATCAACGAATCGTCTTCGAAGTAGCCCTCGCCTGGGCCGGCCGGGCGGAAGGGAATCTCTCTGAACTGTGATGCGGTTGCCATACGTATAGACGATACGAACCTCTACGCTGGAGCGACCATGCCTGCTGCTGCCTACGCTGGAAAAGAGTGTGTCTGCCAATACAACAAAGGGATCTGTGACCAGACCTGCGTTAAAGACATGCTCGAAACGCCGTTCTACATCGCCTGCCTGAAGCTGAAAGGAAGGCGCTGCGTTGTAATCGGTGGAGGCGCGATGGGGCTTGAGAAGAGCGAAGGGCTGCTGGCCTGCGGCGGCGACGTGACTGTGATCTCGCCCGACGCCGGGCCGGAGCTTGAAGCGCTCGCCGCCGAAGGCTCGATCACTTGGGAGCAGCGCGACTACGTCGGCCCCGAGGACCTTGAGGCCGTCTTCATCGTGATTGCCTGCACCGACTCAACCGAAACGAACATTCAGATCTACGAAGACGCTGAGAAGCGCGCGATGCTCGTCAACATCGTCGACGTTCCGCCGCTCTGCAACTTCATCCTGCCGGCGATCGTCCGCACCGGCCCGCTGGCAATCGCAATCTCGACCGCTGGCGCCTCACCGGCGCTGGCGAAGCGAATGAAGCGCGAGATCGGCGAACTCTTTGGCGAGGAGTACGCGCAGCTGGCAATCATGCTCAACGAAACGCGCGGCTGGGCGAAGGGAACGCTGCCGACCTATCAAGACCGCAAGGCCTTCTTCGAAGAGATCGTGGGCGGCGAGCCCGACCCGATCGCGCTGCTGCGTGACGGCGACGCTGCCGCCGTGCAGGACCTGATCGCCGCCGCCCAGCGCAGCCACGCGCCCGTCGCTTAGTTCTTGAACTGCAGAACTTGGGTGTAACTGCCGTCGGCGTTGTGGGTTGAAGTCACTTGACCGTGCGCAAACTTGTACTTGCCGGTGCCTCCGACTATCGCACGAACCAACGACTTTCCGACAGCGGGTAGCGCGTTGCCCGCGACTGGGATTACAGAGGGACCCTGCGCCATGATCGAATTGCTATCACCAAACTCGAATACCAGCGTGGTCATCAGCATGAACTGATCGCCAGCCGCCGAGTCATAACCGTCGGGCTTCAGACTCTGCGATAGGAGTTCCAAGTCAGCGGCGTCAAGGGCAACTTGCCGAGCTCCTACAAGCACACCGACGACCTTTCCGTTCTCCGATAGCGACGCGTGGAAGCCCGGGAACGGTTGATCGGCGACAGCCTTGGCAGTGGGGTTGTGAATAACCGGCTGGCCCTGCTGCAGCGTCATCGTCGTTACGTCCGACGAGCCGCTGGCACTGAGGCCGATCGCGTCCAACGAACGAGTGAGCAGAGCTATTGCGGACCGGGCGTCTTTCATCGTAAGCATTATGCAGCACGATCGGGATTACCGCAGAGGCAGTGGTCATCTGTTTGCAGCTGAGTGCGAAACGAAGGCCCCACGCTAGGCTGATCGCGTGAGCGGGCTCACGCACCTAAACGAGGATGGCGAAGCGCGAATGGTCGACGTATCGGGCAAAGAGCCCAGCGACCGTAAGGCCGTCGCACGGGCAGTTGTGCGGATGGAGCCGGCTACAGCGGCAGCCGTAGCAGCCGGCGATGCGCCGAAGGGTGACGTGCTCGCCAGCGCGCGGATCGCAGGAATCATGGCCGCCAAGCGGACGGCCGAGCTAATCCCACTCTGCCACCCGCTGGGGCTAGACCATCTCGAAGTAGATGGCGTAATCGACGCCGAAGCCGGAACCGTCACGCTGACCGCCAGCGCCACAGTCCACGGGCCGACCGGCGTCGAGATGGAAGCGATGACGGCCGTTTCGATTGCAGCGCTGACCGTCTACGACATGGTCAAGGGCCTCGAACGCGGCGTCACGATCGAGCGCGTTGAACTGCTCGAGAAGAGCGGCGGCCGCTCCGGCCACTGGACGCGGCCCTAAGGCCGAGGCCGCGAGATGCGAACAGCAATCCTGACGATCTCCAGCTCGCTCGCGCGTGGTGAAGGCGAAGACCTCTCCGGGCCAGCGCTGGCTGACGCTGCGACTGCGGCTGGCTGCGAGGTCGAGCTACGGGAAGTCTTGGCCGACGACCAAGCGGCAATCGAGGCGCGGCTGCGCGAGCTGGTCGCAGACGGCTTCGACGTAATCCTCACCAGCGGCGGCACCGGCCTCACACCCGACGACGTAACGCCCGAGGCCAGCGAAGCGGTGATCGAACGGCCGGTTCCCGGGATCGCCGAAGCGCTTCGCGCAGCCTCGATGCAGTTCACGCCGGCAGCCGCGATCTCGCGCGCGACCAGCGGCGTTGCTGGCGGCACACTGATCGTCAACATGCCAGGCAATCCGAAAGCAATCGGCGAGGCCTTCCCCGTGCTCGCCCCGATCCTTGGCCACGCGGTCCGGCACATCGGCCGCGAGGGTGGGCGGACCGATGGCGAGCACTGAGCCAGCCGTCGTCTGCTCCGGGTTGGTGCGCCGCTATGGCGAACGGCGCGCGCTGGACGGCATCGACCTAACGCTCGGTGAGGGCCAGACGCTCGTCGTCTTTGGTCCCAATGGCGCTGGTAAAACGACGCTGCTGCGCGTGCTCTCAACGCTGCTGCGGCCGAGCGAAGGCGACGCCAGCCTGCTTGGCAGCGACCTGCGCAAAGAAGGCTGGAAGGTCCGCTCAAAGATCGGCTTCCTTGGCCACCAGTCGCTCTGTTACGGCGACCTGACGGCGCGCGAGAACCTCCGCTATCACGCCAAGCTGCACGGCACCAATGACGCAGCAGCGCGGATCGAAGCGCTGCTTGAGCAGACCGGGCTGAGCGGCCGCGGCGACGAACGCGTATTCGGCTACTCGCGAGGAATGCTGCAGCGGCTGGCAATCTGTCGCGCCGTGCTGCACGAGCCGCAGGTGCTGCTGCTCGATGAACCGCGCTCGAATCTTGACCCGGCGGCGATCGAGCAGGTTGAACCGCTGATCGGCGCAGCCGTGGGCCGCACGCGCGTGATCGCCAGCCACGACCCGGCCGGCGGCCTCGCCGAAGCCGACCTCGTGCTTGGCCTGCGCAACGGGGCAGCGACTCTGCTCGCGCCAGCGGCAGAGGTGACGACCGAACAGATCGGCGAGCTCTACCGATGAGCGCCGCGCGCCCACCGTCAGCGCTGAGCGCCACGCGTGCGGTTCTCTACAAGGAGCTAACGCTCGAGCGGCGCGCGCCGCAGACGCTGACGGCGATGGCGCTCTTCTGCGCTAGCGCCTTTGTGATCTTCCACTTCGCGCTCGGGCGCGATGAGGTTGAAGGGGCGCTCGCTGCCGGCGTTCTGTGGGTAACGCTGGCGCTGGCTGCGCTGCTGGGAATCGGCCGCAGCTTCGTCGCCGACCGCGAAGAGGGAGGGCTCGACGGCTTCCTGCTGGCGCCGGCGCCGCGCACCGCGCTACTAGTCGCGAAGGCGACGACGCTGCTGATCTTCCTGCTGATCGTCGGCTTTTTCGCCGCCGTGATCTTCTCGGTATTGCTGCTCGGTCCGACCCCAAACGCCTCGCAGTGGGCCTCGCTCGCGCTCCTGATCGTGCTCGCCGACCTTGGCATCGCTCTGGTCGGAACACTGATCGCAGGAATCGCAATCCAGACCCGCGCGCGTGATCTGATCACTTCGATCCTCGCGCTACCGCTACTGATTCCCTTGCTAATCGCGGTGACGAAAGCCAGCGAGCCGCTGCTAACTGTTGGCGGCGGGACGCTCGCTTGGCGCTGGCTGGCACTGCTTGGGTTGTACGATCTGATCTTCGGGCTACTCGCATACGCCCTATTCGATTATCTAGTGGAAGACTGAACAGTGCCAACGACAAAGAGCCTCTACGGACGACGCCTCCCCGGCTACGCGATTGCAACCGCAATCGTGCTGACGGCCGCAATCGGGCTGGCCTTCTTTTACGCGCCGATCGAAGCTGATCAAGGTTTCTCGCAGAAGATCTTCTACATCCATGTTCCGCTCGCGATCGTCACGCTCGGTGGCTTTGTCTTCGGTGGCATCTTTGCGATCCAATACCTACGTAGTGGCGACACGCGCCACGATCTGCGCTCCTACACGGCAATCCACCAGAGCTTGATCTTCTGCATCGGCGCGCTAATCACCGGCTCTATCTGGGGCAAGGCAGCCTGGGGCCAGTGGTGGGTTTGGGATGAACCGACGCTAGTTTCGTTCCTGATCGTCTTTCTGCTGTATTGCACCTACCAGCCGCTGCGCTTCTCGATCGAGGACCCTGAGCGCCAAGCCCGCTACGCAGCCGTCTTTGCCGTCGTCGCGGGCGTCTTCGTGCCGCTCAACTTCATCGCCGTGCGGCTCGCCAGCCCGCTAATTCACCCGCGCGTGCTGAGCAGCTCTGGCGATTCGTTGCCGGGCGACATGCGGATCGCCTTCTACAGCGCCATTATTGGAATCACGCTGCTGTTCATCACGATCTGCAAATACGAGATGTCAGCCAAGCACAGCCGCGCGCAGCTGGCCGCCCTGCGGCGCAGCCTCGGTGGCGACGGCAACGAGCCCGCCCCTACCCGCAGCGCAGCGCCAAGGATTGCGCTCAAATGAGCAACACACTGCCGCCCAACACCGGCTACGTCGCGGCCGCCTATCTCGTCTTTCTTTTCATTCTGCTGATCTACATCGCGATCGCGGCGACCCGCGCTGCGCGAGTTGAGCGTGAGCTGGCTGAGCTGCTGACGCAATCGAAGCAGCGAGACTCAACCGAAGCCTCTGCCGAAAAGAGCAGTCAGTGACTGAGCTGCTGGCAATCGGCATCTCGCACAAGACGGCGCCGGTCGCGCTGCGTGAGCGCGTCGCGCTGACCGATACCGAAGCCGAGCGCTTCGTCCGTGAGCTGGTCGCCAGTGAGGAGCTGCGTGAAGCGGTCGTGATCTCAACCTGCAACCGCACCGAGGTTTACATCGTCGCGCGCAACTCTGTTGACGCTGAGAGCGTGCTGCTGAGCAAACTCGCTGCGCGCGCCGACATCCGCCCAACCGAATTGGTCGACATCGTCTACTCGCCGCGCAACTGCGACGCCGCGCGCCACCTGTTCCGCGTAACGGCCGGGCTCGATTCGATGATCGTCGGCGAGAATGAGGTTCAAGGTCAGGTTCGCCGCTCCTACGAGGCTGCACTGGCCGCCGGTACAACAGGGCCGTTCACCAACCGCCTCTTCCGCGCCGCGCTCCAAGCCGGCAAGCGGGTGCGCACCGAGACAGCGCTGGGGACAGCGCGCGTCAGCGTTCCGTCGGTTGCCGTCGCGCTTGCTGAGGAGACCGTCGGCGAGCTGAGCCAGAGCAGCGTAGTTGTGATCGGTGCCGGCGAGACCGCCGAGCTGACGGCCCGCGCGCTCAGCGAGCAGGGCGTGACGACAATGTTCGTCGCCAACCGCCGAATTGAGCGAGCACGCGAACTTGCTGAGCGTTACGGCGGCGGCGTTGGCTCTCTCGACGAGCTGCCCCAGCGGATGATCGACGCCGACATTGTCGTCGCTTCGACCTCTTCACCGCACCCAATTATTGGCGTTAGCGAGCTCGAGATGATGATGGAGTCGCGCGACGGCCGCGCACTGCTGCTGATCGACATCGCCGTGCCGCGCGACATTGAAGACGGCTGCAATGAGATCCCTGGGGTGCGCGTGCTGAACATGGACGACCTTCAGAACGCTGCCGCCCGCAACCTGCAGGTGCGCGAAGGCGAGCGCGAGCAGGCCTTAGCGATCATCGAGGATGAGATCGAGCGCTTCTCCGGCTGGATGGCGCAGCAGGGAGCTACTCCAACGATTGCGGCGCTGCGCGAGCACGGCGCATCGATCGTTGAACAGGTCTTGGCCGAGAACGATGGCCGCTGGGAGAGCGCCTCCTCTCGCGACGTCGTGCGCGTTGAAGCGATCGCCCGCGCCGTGATGCAGCGCCTGCTGCACGAACCGACGATCCGCACGAAAGCTTTGGAGCAGGGCGGCGGCCACGGGCGAATCGCCGTCCTGCGCGAACTCTTTGGCCTCGACGAAGTCCCAGAAGAGGCTGCCGGAGCGAGCGCCGCTGCCGCTGAGGCCGACCTTGGCCAGGCCGCGGAGGTCCGCCCGCTGCGGCGTGAGTCGTGAAGCTCGGAACCCGCGGCAGCGCACTGGCGCTGGCGCAGGCAGGGACCGTGGCGGCAGCTATTGAGGGCTGCGAGCTGGAGACGATCACAACCTCCGGTGACCGCGGCTTCGATCCCAGCGACGACAAAGAACGCTGGGTCCGCGAGCTCGACGCAGCACTGGTCGATGGGCGCGTTGCGCTGGCAGTCCACTCGGCGAAGGATCTGCCGGCGAAGCTCGAGCAAGGGATTGTGATTGCCGCGACGCCGGTGCGAGCCAATCCGTTCGACGTGCTCTGCGGCGCTGAATCGTTGACTGACTTGCCGCAGGGTGCGCGCGTGGGCACCAGTTCAGTTCGTCGCTCGGCGCAGCTGCTTGCGCTCCGTGATGACCTCCAGATCAGCGAGCTGCATGGCAATGTTGATACCCGCCTAGCAGCGCTCGAAGGTGACGAGTACGAAGCGATTGTGATCGCGATGGCCGGCCTTGAAAGGCTTGGGCGCGCTGATCAGGCGGGCTCGCTACTCGATCAGATGATTCCAGCCGCCGGCCAAGGAACACTGGCGATCACGGCGCGCGCAGGTGACGCTGAATCGATTGCGCTGGCCTTTGCGCTTGACGATGCAGCGACGCACCGCTGCCTAGCCGCCGAGCGTGCGCTGATCGACGTGCTCGAAGCCGACTGTCACACACCTGTTGGCGCCCACGCAACGACCGACGGCGAGGCGATGACGCTGGCTGCCTTCGTCGGGCGCACAGACGGTTCAGCTTGGCTGCGCGACGAGCTAACGGTCAGCGGCAGCGCGAGCACGCCGGAAGAGCTCGGGCGCGAAGTTGGCTCGCGAATGCTGGCATCAGGAGCCAACGAGGTGCTGGGCCGATGAGCGCGCTTCCCGGAACTGTTTACCTCGTCGGGGCAGGCCCTGGCGACGAAGGGCTGATCACTTTGCGCGGCGCAGAACTACTGGCCAGCGCCGACGTGATTCTCCACGACCAACTGATCGGTCCGCGCGCGCTCGAGGGCGCGCGCAGCGACGCAGAGCTGATCGACGTCGGCAAGATCGGCGGCGGCAAGCAGGTGCCCCAGGAGGTCACGAACGAGCTGATGATCGAGCACGCCTTGGCCGGTCGCAGCGTCGTCCGGCTGAAGGGCGGCGACCCGTTCGTCTTTGGGCGCGGCGGCGAAGAAGCGATCGCCTGCCTCGAGCGCGGGATCGCAGTTGAGGTAGTTCCGGGTGTAACTGCGGGGATCGCAGCACCGGCCTACGCCGGCATCCCGGTAACGCAGCGCGGCGTCTCCAGCGCCGTCGCCTTCGTCACCGGCCACGAGAACCCAGACAAGCCGGAGACGCAGATCGACTGGCCTGCGCTGGCCGCCTTCCCTGGCACGCTCGTCTTTTACATGGGCGTGCGCAGCCTTGGGCAGATCGCTGAGGCGCTAATAAGTGGCGGCCGCCCGGGCGAGCAGCCGGCAGCAGTGATCGAGCGCGGAACATTCCCGGCTCAGCGCGAAGTCGTTGGCACGCTCGAGACGATCGCCCAGATCGCTGACGAGGCTGAGATCAAAGCGCCGGCGATCACCGTAATCGGCGACGTCGCAGCGCTCGGGGAGGAGATTGGCTGGCGTGACGCCGCGCGACCACTAGCTGGCAAGACGATCGCCGTAACGCGCGCCCGCGCCCAAGCCAGCGCACTAGCCGCGCGGCTCAGCGCGCTCGGCGCCGAGGTCGTCGAAGCGCCGGCGATCAAGATCGAACCGCTGAACCCGAAGCTTCCTGACCTAGCTGGTTACGACCTGCTCTGCCTGACGAGCCCAAACGGCGTTGAGCAGCTCTTCGCCGCGCTCGGCGACGCGCGCGACTTGGCTGGGCTGACGATCGCCGCGATCGGTCCTGGCACTGCGCGCGCACTGCTCGATCACGGGATCAAGGCCGACATCGTGCCTGACCGCTCAGTCGCCGAAGCACTCGTTGAAGCGCTCGTTGACGTGCCGACCCAGCGTGCCTTGATCGCTCGCGCTGAAGAGGCGCGCGACGTGCTGCCCGACGCGCTCCGTGCCCGCGGCGCTGAAGTCGATCTACTCGCGCTCTACCGCACCGTTGCCGAGCCGCTCGATGATCGGGCCCGCGCCGCTGCGCTCGGAGCCGACTACGCAACCTTCACCTCGGCCTCCTCGGCGCGCTTCTTCCACGAGGCGGCGGGGACGCTCGACGGGCCGCGATTGGTTTCAATCGGGCCGGTCACGAGCGAGCAGCTGCGCGAGCTTGGCTACGAGCCGGCCGTCGAAGCGAGCGAGCACACGCCGGACGGTTTGGTCGCTGCGCTGATCGCCGATGCCACGACAAGGTAGGTTCGCGCGATGGAGTTCCCGCGCAACTTCGATTGGATCGACTCTTAAGCGATGTCGAGCCCGATCACCTTCCTCTCCGACTACGGCTACACCGATGAGTACGTCGGCGTCTGCCACGCGGTAATCGCTGAGCGCGCACCGCAGTCACGGATCTTCGACGTGACCCACGGAATCAAGCGCCACGACGTGCGCAGTGGCGCGCTCGTACTGCGCCGCTCACTGCCCTACTTCCCAGCCGGAATTCATCTCGCCGTCGTCGACCCTCAGGTTGGCGGCGAACGGCGCGGGCTCGCCGCCCGCACAGCCGACGAGAACCGAATCTTCGTCGCCCCCGACAATGGCCTGATCTCGCTAGCAGCTCAGCGCTTCGGCGGGATTGTCGAAGCGGTCGACATCTCCGGCACGCCGCAGCGGCTTGAACCGACCGCGGCAACCTTCCACGGGCGCG
>JAEMTR010000040.1:6587-10005 GCA_016462245.1 Solirubrobacteraceae bacterium | reverse complement strand
ATCTTATGACGACAGATGGTGTGGCTTTCGTTTCGACGCGTTGGGTTCAGCCTGATCATGAGTCGCAATACCGGCAGTGGGGCGAGAAGATCGGCGCACAACTGTCGCTTACCCCAGGGTTTGTCTCCTACGAGCAGCTCCCCGCAGTGGAAGGTCAACAGGATTTCTGGACGCAGATCGTCAAGTTCGACACGAGACAGGAATCTGAGGATTGGGCGAACTCGCCAAAGCTCGCTGAACTGCTCGCTGAGATCGAGCCATACACGCGGGATTCAGAACTCTCGTCGGTCCGAATCGGGCAGCAGGACTGGCTGAATTTCGGCTTGAGTACTGAGCCCGGACCGGGCGCACCGACAAAATGGAAGCAATTGATCACGGGGATCATGGCGCTCTACCCGACCGTGATTATCGCCCACGAGATTCTGGGCCAATTGATAACAGTGCCTTTCGCGCTGTCGACACTGCTAACCAATGCGATCGCGATGTCGATGGTAATGCTGATATGGCTGCCGCAACTCTCGAAGCTGCTTGGAGGCTGGCTGCTGCCGATTAAGCCGCTTCCGCCCGCCATAACGATCGGAGTGGCGGCGGCGATTTTGGCAATAATTGGTGGCTGTCTCTTGATCTTCCTTCAACTGTTTACGAACTAGTTTTAGCCGCGCAAACAACTCACGCTAAAGCCAAATCGCTACTTGATGAAGAGCATCTCCGAGTACTTCGGAAGCGGCCAGAGATCATCGGCTACGAGGCGCTCGAGCTTGTCGGCGGTTTCACGCGTCTGGTCCATCGCTGGGATCACCTTGTCGCGCATGTAGTCAGCCTCTTTAAGGCCTTCGGCGGCAGGGTGGTTGGCGTTCGCCTTCTCCAGCACCTTGATCCGTTTGAGCAGCTCTTCGCTGGAGGCCTTTAGTTCGCTTGCCAGTGCAGTCATTCCCGCCCTCTTGCACTCCGCGATGTAGCGGACTGCTGCTGGCAGGATCATCGTCCGGGCGATCGAGGCCGCTGTCTCGGCCTCGATGTTGAGCTTCGTTGAGTACTGCTCGACGGCAACTTCGAAGCGTGCCTCAAGCTCGCGCTCGTTGAGCACCTCGTACTGCTCGAAGACCTTGACGGTCGACTTGGCGACCAGCCACGGCAGCGCGTCAGGCGTCGTGCGCAAGTTGGCGAGGCCACGCTTTGCGGCCTCCTTCTGCCAATCGTCGGCGTATCCGTCGCCATCAAAGACGATCCGCTTGTGTGCCTTCCAAGTCTTCTTGATCGTGTCGAGGATCGCGTCAGGGCGTTTCTTCCCCTTCTTCTTCGCGGCCTCAACTTCGTCGACCATGATGTCGATCGCTTCAGCGACGATCGTGTTTAGTGCCGTGTTGACGAAGCCCAGCGACATGCTTGAGCCAGGTGCACGGAACTCAAAGCGATTGCCGGTGAAAGCAAACGGTGAGGTGCGGTTGCGGTCGCCGCCGTGGAGCGGCAGCGGCGGCAGCACCGGCGTTCCGAGCCCGAGGAAGTTGCCGGCGGCGCTGTCGGTCGCTTTGCCAGCGGCAACGGCATTAAAGGCCCGCTCCAGCTCGCGCCCGAGGAAGATCGAGATGATTGCCGGCGGCGCCTCATTGGCGCCGAGACGGTGATCCTGCCCGACGTTGGCGACGCTGGCCCGCAGCAGCTCCTGGTGGCGGTCAACAGCCGCGATCACGGCAACGCAGAAGAAGAGGAACTGAATGTTTTCGGCCGGGGTATCGCCTGGCTCGAGCAGGTTCTGGCCGCTATCGGTTCCCATCGACCAGTTGTTGTGCTTGCCCGAGCCGTTGACGCCGGCAAAGGGCTTCTCGTGCATCAGGCAGACGAGGCCATAGCGGCGGGCGACGTTCTCAAGCACCTGCATCGTTAGCTGCTGGTGGTCGGAGCCAACGTTTGAGTTCTCGAAGATCGGCGCCAGCTCGTACTGCGACGGCGCGACCTCGTTGTGCCTCGTCTTAACCGGCACGCCGAGTCGCTGCAGCTCGCGCTCGGTCTCAAGCATGCAGGCAAGCACGCGCTCCGGGATTGTGCCGAAGTAATGCTCGTCGAGCTCATGGCCCTTTGGTGGCTTGGCGCCAAAGAGTGTGCGCCCGGTCGTGTAGAGGTCGGGCCGCTCGTAGAAGTACTGCTCGTCGATCAGGAAGTACTCCTGCTCCGGGCCGACTGTCGTGAAGACTCGTCCGGCAGCCTTGTCGCCGAACAGCTTCAGCGCCCGCAGCGCGACCGTTGAGAGCGAATCCATTGAGCGCAGCAGTGGAGTCTTATGGTCGAGCGCCTCTCCCGTCCAGGAGACAAAGGCGGTCGGAATGCAGAGCACCGAACCGTTCGGGTTCTCGAGGATGAAGGCCGGTGACGTTGGGTCCCAGGCCGTGTAGCCGCGGGCCTCGAAAGTGGCGCGAATGCCGCCGGTCGGGAATGAAGAAGCGTCTGGTTCGCCCTGGATTAGCTCTTTGCCGGAGAATTTGGCGATCGCCGTTCCGTCACCGACTGGCTCGAAGAACGAGTCATGCTTTTCGGCCGTCATGTTCGTCAGCGGCTGGAACCAGTGCGTGAAGTGTGTTGCGCCGTGCTCCATCGCCCAGACGCGCATCGCTTCGGCGACGGAGTCCGCGAGCGCAGGGTCGAGCGGAGCGCCGTCGGCCAGCGTCTTCTGCAGCTTCGTGAAGACGACCTTCGGCAGTCGTGCCCTCTGAGCGGCGAGGTTGAAAACGTTTTCGCCATAAATAGCTGCCGCCGATTCGGTGATGTCGGACTGGCCGCTGCCGTCTCCAATTGCTGCCCACTGAGCGGCGGTGACGTTCTGCTGACGGGTCTTCGAAGCCATCTTGATCTCCAGATTTGTTGGTTTTCGCGCTCGTCGCGCGAGTGACGTTGACGAGATTAGAAGCGATCTCTGCTGCGCACGTTATCCCGATGTCTAAAGCGAGTGCCGCGCGGTGCGCCCTAGTGGGGGCGGGCAGGTGCGCGCTGATTATCCAGATTGGAGAGCGCCAGCGGTCGATCTTTCTACTTACGGCTAATAGCGCAGCGCAGATTGAGCGCAAGACTTGCCGTCAATTCAATCTGGAGGTCCGATGAAGCGTTCTGCACTGATCACCACCGCAATCACCAGCGCTTTGGCGCTGCTGGCCGCGCCGACCGTCGCGTCGGCCGATGTTTTCGATGCCGTCGGCGTCCCTGACACGGTCGGGATCAACTCAATGTGGGTCTTCGTTGCTGCCTGCCTAGTGCTCTTCATGCAGGCTGGCTTCGCGCTCCTAGAGATTGGCTTTTCGCGCGGAAAGAACGCCGGCACGATCGTCGCCAAGATTCTGACCAACTTTTCGATCGCGGCAATTGTCTACTGGGCGGTCGGCTTCGCGCTGGCCTTCGGCGGAGCGAGCGGCAAGATCATCGGCACGGA
>JAEMTR010000040.1:0-6577 GCA_016462245.1 Solirubrobacteraceae bacterium | reverse complement strand
GCGTTCCCGGTGATGGGCTTCTCCGACGCGACGATCGAATCGAAGTGGCTCTTTCAGTTCGTCTTCTGCGCCGTTTCGCTAGCGATCGTCTGGGGAACGACGCTGGAGCGAATCAAGTTCGGCGTCTATGTAATTTTCGCTTTGATCTTCGCCGGTCTGATCTACCCGATCGCCTCCGGCTGGGTCTTTGGCGGCGGCTGGCTGCAGGCCAACCTCGGGATGCAGGACTTCGCTGGTTCGACCGCCGTTCACCTGATCGGCGCGACCGCCGGGCTGGCAGTGCTGCTGCTACTCGGCGCGCGTAAAGGCAAGTACGACGCGCAGGGCCGCCCACGGGCGATCCCCGGCCACAACATGCCGCTGTTCGGGCTTGGCGTGATCATCCTGCTGCTCGGCTGGTTTGGCTTCAACCCTGGCTCAACGCTCGGCGCGATGGACGGTCGCTTCACCGAAGTGGCGCTAGTGACCTTGCTCGCGGCCGGCGCCGGCACGATCGGCGCCTTGATTGTCAGCCGGCTGAAGACCGGCACGATCGACATCGGCATGGCTGGCAACGGCATGATCGGCGCGCTCGTCGCGGTTACCGCGCCTTCCGGCTACGTGGCGCCATGGGCCGGCGTCGTGATCGGCCTAGTCGCTGGGTGCATCGTTCCACTCGGCGTTTACGCGATCGACAAGCGGCTCGACGATCCCGTTGGTGCGCTGACCGCGCACGGGATCTGCGGCATCTGGGGGACGCTCTCCTGCGGCCTCTTCACGCTGCCTGTGCTTGCCGAGTACAACGCGGTCGGCCAGGGCGGGCTGCTTTACACCGGTTCGTTCGCCCAGCTCGGCGACCAGGCGATCGGAGTCGTGGTTGTATTCGCCTTCGTCTTCATCACCAGCTACGCGACCTTCTGGGTGATCAAGCGGACCTACGGCCTGCGCGTATCGGCGGCCGAGGAAGATGCCGGACTGGATATTTCCGAGCACGGCATGTATGGCTACCCGGAACAGTTCATCCCAGCACCGGAGCTCGTTGGCTACGGTGCGGCGCCCCAGCTCGGTTCTCCGGGCGTATCCTCTTAAGCAGCTAAAAGGAGCTTGCGTAATGAAGAAGATCGAAGCAATCATCCGTCACGAGGCTTTCGAGCCGATCCGACTGGAGCTATTGGAGCTGGGCTTCCCATCAATGACGGTCCTGGAGGTAAAAGGGTCAGGCCGTCAGAAGGGGATTGTCGAGACCTACCGAGGTGCCGAACTGACCAACTACCTGCGGCCAAAGGTGCAGATCAACTGCGTCGTCTCAGACGCTGACGTCGAAGCTGTCGTCGAGTCGATCCTCAAGCACGGCCGCACCGGCGCAGTCGGCGACGGCAAGGTCTTCGTAATGCCGGTCGATGCTGCTTACCGCGTGCGGACCGGCGAGTCTGGCGAAGAGGTGTTGCAGGCTCATCCCGAAGCAGCGGACGAGGCCAAGTAGGCGGCTGGCCGACTACTCACCCTTCTGTACGACCTGCCCGGTGGCGGGGTCGACGGTCGAATCTTGCGGGCGTCGCGTGACGTTGACCACGAGCGTTCCGGCGGGGATCCCGCCGTCCGCAGCTACGGCCCGAGCTTTACCGCCGAGGCCTGCGCCGGCGCGGTACTCAAGCGTTCGCGTGCCCGGCTGTGTGGCGCTCAGCGACCAGATGAAGCTGCGCTCGTCGCCGGCTGCAAGCGGTCCCAGCGCCCATGTATTGACATATGCGGTGGTGCCGTTGATCGGGCCAGCGTTAATTACCCAGACCGGCCGGAGGGGGTCGGCAACGCCGGGCTCGGTGCTGCGGTAGTTGAGGCCGTTGACGGTCATCGTGATGTCAGGGATTTCGCTTTGGCCCGTGTTTTGGACCGTAATGACAAGCTTTGAGGTCTCCCCAAGGCCCTGCCTACGGGGGAATGAGACCTTCGAGATCGCAACCTCGTAGTTGCCGCTCGGCTCGTTGGCGTCCTGCTGCTCGCCGCCACCACAGCCACTGATCGAGGCAGCCAGCAGGGCTGCTGCCGCGACGCAGCCGAGCGTGATCTTTGGCGAAGCTGAGCTGCTCACGAGGGGCGACGCTAGCACAGCGAGGCCGCGTTGAGGGGGAGCTTTGGGACGCCGGATTGGCGAATCGGGCGAAAGCTGTTTGCGACTACCCCGTCGCCTGTCGTAAGATGAGATAACTGCGTAAGCCGCGCGGTTTTCTGCAGGTCAACCGGAGAGGGGGAGAGATGGCTCGTAGCATCGCCGACCGATCGATCGCCCCAGCCCGTGACTTCTTTGAACAGGTCGGCGACATGATCATCCTGACCGGCAAGACGATCATCTCCGCCGTCCGTCCGCCGTTCCCTTACGGCGGCGAATTCATCCTCCAGTTCCTCTTCGCGCTGCGGCTCTGCTGGTTCCCGCTGCTGATCTCGACGGTCGCCTTTGGTTACGGCGCGCCGGGGCTTCAGGCCGCTAACTTCCTCGTTCTTTTCGGTGCTTTGGACCGTCTTGGCGGCTTCTTTGTGCTTGCTTCGATCCGCGAATTTGCGCCGCTGGTGACGGCGATTGTGCTGGCCGGAGTGGCCGGAACGGCGATCACTGCAGACCTCGGCGCGCGCAAGATCCGCGAGGAGCTCGACGCGCTTCAGGTGCTCGGCGTCGACCCGATTAAAAACCTTGTCGTGCCGCGTTTCTTGGCGCTGATGTTGGTCACCGGCCTGTTCGATATCTACGCGCTGCTGTTCGGGATCTTCGGTGGCATTCTTGCGACGCTCGTCTACCACGCTCCGCTGGGCCCGTTCTGGGCAACTTTTTTCACGAACGCTTCGGTCACCGATCTCTGGGGCTCGATCCTCAAATGCACCTGTTACGGAGCGATCATCGCGATCGTCTGTTGCTACAAAGGGATGACTGCGTCCGGTGGCGCGGCAGGCGTCGGGCGCGCCGTAAACCAGGCGGTCGTGATCTCGTTCCTTGGGATCTTCGCCTTCAACTACGTCTTCACGCAGACGCTGCTCGCTACCCACCCCGAAATTAACGTGATCCGTTAAGGGGTTGAGCTAGCGATGAATCCAAATAGCTGGCTCGCCGTCCCACGTGATCTGCTCGTCTCGTTCGGCGAAATCACGAAGTTCTGCAGCACAATCGTCGTCGAGGTCGTCGGCCTCAAGGTGATGAAGTTCTTCGGCGAGGCCTTGCGTCAATCGGGGATTCTGATCGTCTCCTCGGCGCTCGTGATCTGGGGGCTCGTCTTCATCATCGGCCTGCAGTGCGGGATTGAAGGCGCCTACTTCAACCGCTCGGTCGGCTCACCGGCCTACGCCGGCGTTTTTGCCGCTTGGTGCGACCTGCGCGAGCTTGTTCCTTACGCCTTCGGCTACATGATGGCGGCCAAGGTCGGCACCGGAATCGTCGCCGAGATCGGCTCGATGCGGATCACCGAGGAGATCGACGCGCTCGAGGTGATGGGGATCGATTCGATGACCTTCCTCTGCGCGACGCGCCTACTGGCCGCATGGATGGTTTTGCCGTTCCTCTACATCTCCGCAGTTGGCGCCGGCTTTGCTGCCAGTTACCTCGCCGTCGTGATTCAGATCGGCGAGGTTTCGCAGGGCGGCTATTCGCTTATTTTCTGGCAGTTCCAAAACCCTCCCGACCTCTTATTCAGCGCCATGAAGGCGATGGCGATGGCGACTGTGATCGTGCTCGTTGGCTGTTATTACGGCTACACGGCCAGCGGCGGGCCGGTCGGAGTGGGGACGGCAACGGCAAAATCAATGGTCCTCAACATCGTGCTTGTGCATCTGATCGGGATGCTCGGAACGCAGCTTTTCTGGGGTCAAAATCCGCGAGCACCAATCGGAGGCTAGGCAATGTCGGAGCAAGAGAAGGACGATCAGCCAATCGAGCCGAGCGAGCGCGTCAAGGTCGTGCAGGAGGCCGCCCCGGGCGGCGTCGAGGAATACCGCTGGCACACCGGCCTGAACCGGCCCACCGGCGTGCCAGACGCGATTGAATTCATCGATGTGCACAAAGCGTTCGGCCGCAACAAGATCCTTAAAGGTCTCAACCTCGGTCTGCCAGAAGGCAAGATCTCGATGATTCTTGGGCCCTCAGGAACCGGCAAGTCGGTCTGCATCAAGCACATGGTTGGGCTGCTCTACCCCGATGACGGTGATGTGCTCGTCCACGGCGAGTCGATTCCCAACCTGCGCGATGAAGAGCTCTTCGAGTTGCGCAAGAAGTTCGGCGTGCTTTTCCAAGACGGCGCGCTCTTCGGCTCGATGAACCTGCTCGACAACGTCGCCTTCCCGCTGCGCCAGCACACCGACAGGAGCGAGGAGGAGATCATGGGGATCGTCAACGCCCGCCTTGCTGAAGTTGGCCTTAGCGACGCCGGCGACAAGATGCCCAACGAGCTCTCAGGCGGCATGCGCAAGCGCGCCGGATTCGCTCGCGCCTTGGTGCTCGACCCCGACATCGTCCTCTTCGACGAGCCCGACTCGGGGCTCGACCCGGTCCGCACGGCGCTGCTCTGCGAGCTGATCCAGGAGATCCATGAGGAGAACGGCGGCGCCTACACGGTGATCACGCACGACATCATGAGTGCGCGCCGCGTCGCCGAGTACATCGCCGTGCTCTGGCGCGGGAGGATCGTTGAAGCTGGCCCGGCAGAGGAGCTGTTCAACTCCGACAACGACTTTGTGCGCCAGTTCCTCTCCGGCTCCGCCCAAGGTCCTCTGGGGATGGAGTAGCGCGATTAAAGGCTGGCCGACATGGATGACGGCAGGCGGACGGGCATGAAGCCGGCTCGCATAGTAACGCTGCTCCTAGCCACGGTTGCCGTCGTGCTCGTGGGAATCGTTCTGCTGGGCGGCAGTTCGAACCCGACCTACGTGATGACCTTTGAGACGGCCGGGCAGCTGGTCAAGGACAACGATGTTCAGGTTGGCGGCCGCCGCGTCGGCAAGGTCAGCAACATTGAGCTGACTACGAACAACCAAGCCAACGTCACGGTCGAGGTTGAGGAGCCTTATGCGCCGCTTCACGAAGGGACTACCGCGGTCATGCGCGCGACCTCGCTCTCCGGCGTCGCCAACCGCTACATCGCGCTGACGCCTGGCCCGCAGAACGCGCCGCTTATCGCTGAGGGCGAGAAGATCCCGGTTGATCAGACGACAACGATCGTCGACATCGACCAGCTCTTCAACACGCTCGATCCCGATACGACGAAGGGGCTTGCCGAGGTAATCCAAGGCTTCGGAACGTGGTACCGCGGCCGCGGCGTTGATGCTCGCAAGGGGCTGCCTTACCTCTCGCCAGCGCTCAACGCGACGATCGGCCTAGTCGAGAAGCTCAACAGCGATCAGCCGGCGCTCGAGCAGATGCTCCAGAGCACCTCATCGGTGGTCGGGACGCTGGCGGCGAAGGGGCCGACGCTGACCAACCTCGTCACCAATGCCAACATCAGCCTAGGGGCGATCGGGGATGAGAACGAGTCGCTGGCCGAAGCGCTCCAGTACCTGCCGCAGACGCTGCGCCGCGGCAGCACGACCTTCGTCAACCTGCGCACGACACTCGGCTCGGTTGACCAGCTCGTCGCCGCATCGAAGCCGGCGACAAAGAACCTCGCGCCGTTCTTAGCCGACCTCGAGCCGCTGCTCACTCAGGCCGACCCAACGCTCACGAACCTCGCTTTGACGGTCAGCAAGCCGGGCGCCGACAACGACTTCACTTCGCTGATGCAGAACGCCCCGGCGCTCAGCAGCGGCGCGCAGAAATCGTTCCCTGCTTCGATCACGGCGATCAACGATTCGTTGCCAACGCTCTCCTATGCGCGGCCATACGCGCCGGAGCTGGTTGGGTTGCTGCGCGACTTTGGCCAGAGCACTTCCAACTACGACGCCAATGGCCACTACGCCCGCGGGACGCCAGCCTTCGGCGCCTTTGACTACAACGGCTCGTCGCTCGATTATCTTGGCGACAACCGCGATGCTTGGGAGCAGAACGGCCCGACGATCGTGCCCCGCTGCCCTGGCGCCGCAACGCAGGCGCCGCCTGACGGCAGCGCACCATGGCAGGCGCCGCTCTATCCATCGACAACCGCGCTTATCGGTTGCAACCCGGCGATCGTGCCACCGGGGAGCTGGTAACGGTGAAGCGGCTAATCGCAATCTTTGTCGCCTGCTGCGCTGGCCTTGTGCTGGTCGTGGTCGCAACAGGATCAGGCGATGACGGCTCTTATCGCGTCCGCGCGATCTTCAACAACGCGGCCTTCGTTATCCCCGGCATGGACGTCAAGATCGCCGGCGTTCGCGTCGGAGCGATCGAATCGCTTGACCTAACCGACGACAACAAAGCAGCAGTCGTACTGAATATCGAGAACCCGAGCTACCACGACTTCCGTGAGAACGCCTTCTGCCGCATCCGCCCACAGTCGCTGATCGGCGAGCGCTACGTCGATTGTCGCCCTGAGGAGCCGATGCCAGCCGGGATGACGCAGCCAGCGCTGCTGGCGCCGATCGCATCCGGGGCCGGCAAAGGCGAGTATCTGCTGCCGTCAAACCGCACCGCGACGTCGGTCGATCT
>JAEMTR010000190.1 GCA_016462245.1 Solirubrobacteraceae bacterium | reverse complement strand
CTCGCGCGTGAAGAGGACGAGGTCGGTGGCTACTTGGTCGTTGCGTGAACGAGCCGTGTGGATCCTTCCCCCGGCCTCTCCCGCAATCTCGCTGACGCGGCGCTCGATCGCCGTGTGGATGTCTTCGTCAGTTGGCTCGAAAGCGAACAAGCCAGCTTCCAGCTCGCCCTCGACCGCCGCCAACGCATCAGCAATTGTGCCGGCGTCCTCTGAGCCGATAATTCCCTGCGCAGCGAGCATCGCGACATGCGCGCGCGACTGCGCGATATCGAACGGCCACAGGCGCACGTCGACTTCGAGCGAGCGATTGATCGCGTCAAAGTCAGGGTCCGGCGGTTCACTAAAGCGGTTCATTGCCCGCCGAGTCTAGGTCTGCCCGAGCGTCTGGCGCAGCGCTGCACAGACGCGTTCAACCTGGCCGCTCGTCATCTCGGGGAAGAATGGCAGCGCAATTGACTGCGCCGCGACTGCCTCGCAGACTGGAAACTCGCCTTCCTTGTGGCCAAACTGCTCGCGGTAGTAGGCCATCAGATGGATCGCCGGAAGGTATGGCTTACTCTGAATTCCAAGCTCACCGAGCGCTCGAATCGTCGCGTCGCGGTCGAACTCGGCCGGCAACTGAACGACGAAGACGAACCAGCCGCGCCGCTCATCGCCGCGGTCGGGGCAAGGCAGGTTGAGCCCCTCTACCCCGGCCAGCCCTTCGTAGTACAGCGACGCGGCGCGCTCACGGCCAGCGAGCATCTCGTCCAGCCGCAACAGCTGTGCGAGCCCGAGCGCGCAGGCAATGTCGCTGAGGCGGAAGTTGAAACCGAGCCGGTCGTGGTCGAGCCAGTCCATGTCCGGCGCGCGGCCCTGATTGCGCTCTGAGTCGATTCGCAGCTTGATCGCCGACTCGTTGAAGGTGACCATTCCGCCCTCGCCGGTCGTCATCTGCTTGTTCGCGTAGAAACCGAAGATCGCCGGATGGCCTCGCCCGCCGACCGCCGTTCCGTCGGCATAGCGAGCACCGAGCGCTTCGCAGGCATCCTCGACGATCGGCAGGCCGAGCGCTTCGAGCGGGGCCATGTCACTTGGGTAGCCAAAGATGTGGACCGGAAGGATTGCGCTCGTCTTGTCCGTTACCGCGGCAGCAGCCGCAGCGGGGTCGAGCGTCAGCGTCAACGGGTCGATGTCGGCGAAGACTGGCTTTGCGCGCTCCATTACGCAGACGTTGGCGCTGGCCACGAACGAAAGTGGCGAGGTGACGACCTCGTCGCCATCGCTAACACCGACAGCTCGCAGGGCCAGCTGAAGGCCAGCGGTGCCGCTCGAGACGGCGCTGGCGTGTGTCGCTCCGACCCGCTGCGCGAAAGCTTCCTCGAAGGCTGGCACGGCAGGCCCTAGCGAAAGCTGTCCGGAGCGCAGAACGTCAAGAACCGCCTGCTCTTCGGCCTCTCCAATTACCGGCTTAGCAAGCGGAATCCGCTCACTCATCGTTAGCCATTGTCCTTGCGGCGACCGGGCTGCTGGCCGTATTCGAGTGAGTCGACGAGCGCCTGCCAAGACGCGGCGATCACGTTCTCACCTACTCCGATCGTCCCCCAGACGCTCTCTCCATCGGAGGCGTCGATCAGCACACGAGTAACGGCATCGGTGCCGTGGCCCTCGTCGAGGATCCGGACCTTGTAGTTGACCAGCTCAACCTTGCCAACCTCCGGGTGGAGCTCGGTCACGGCGCTGCGCAGCGCACTATCGAGGGCGTTGACCGGGCCGTTCCCGGTAGCCGTGCGCTCGTAGCGCTCGTCGCCGAGCCAAATCGCGATCGTGGCCTCGCTGAAAACCTCACCGTCGGACTGCTGCTCGACCGTCACACGCCAGCTTTCGAGGCGGAAGAGTGGCTCGTATTGGCCCGACTCGCGGCGCATCAGAAGTTCAAACGAACCGTCGGCGGCTTCAAATTGGTAGCCGAGGTGCTCGAGCTCTTTGACGCGCTCGACGATCCGCGCGCTAGTTGCGTCGTCGAGACCGAGGCCCGCGCTGTTGCCCTTGTCGGCGATCGTTGCACGGCCTGCGAGCTCGGAAACAATCACGTCGCTGCGGTTGCCAACGCTCCCTGGCTCAACGTGTTCGAAGGTGCTGGAGTCGGCGCTGACGCCGGCGGCGTGCATTCCCGCCTTGTGAGCGAAGGCGTTCTTGCCGACGTATGGCTGGGCTGGATTCGGCGCTCTGTTGAGCAGTTCGTCTACGAAGTGGGCTGTTTCAGTCAGCTTTGCGAGGTTGCCAGCGGGGAGCACCTCAATCCCCATCTTCATCTCGAGATCAGCGATCACGGTGACGAGGTTCGCGTTGCCGGTCCGCTCGCCGATTCCGTTGATCGTGCCTTGAATCTGAGTCGCTCCGGCCTCGATCGCAACGAGCGAATTAGCGACCGCGCAGCCAGCATCATCGTGGGTGTGGATCCCGACCGCGACATCCGGAAGTGCCTCGCGAACAGCGCTCACGGCTGCCGTCACTTGGCTTGGCAGCGAACCGCCATTGGTATCGCAGAGCACAACGCGCTCGGTTCCTGCCGCGGCGGCGGCGCGCAGAGTCTCGATCGCATAGCTCGGGTCTTGACGCCAACCGTCGAAGAAGTGCTCAGCGTCAAATAACACACGCTTGCCCTCACCGACGAGGAACGCGATCGACTCCGAGATCATTGCCAGGT
>JAEMTR010000189.1 GCA_016462245.1 Solirubrobacteraceae bacterium | reverse complement strand
CTTCGGCAAGGTGCTGGCGGCCTTTAGCTATTCGATCCTCGCGATCATCCTCAGCGGTGTCGTCGCAACAGTTGCCGGCATCATCGTCTCCGGCTTCAACCCAATTCCGACGCTCTCGGGAACGTTGGAGACGCCGGAGCGGGGCCTGCTGCTGGTGGCTGGCAGCATCAGCGTTTACCTAATGCCAATCCTCGCGATCTCCAGCTTCGCGCTGCTGCTCTCGACCGTCTTTCGCAACAGCGCCGCGGCCGTCGTCGGCACCTTGATGTTCTCGCTGCTGCTGCAGCTGGTCGTAATCATTCCCGGCCTCGATGGCCTCCAGCCCTACCTACTCAGCACCCAGTTCAACTCATGGCAAGGGCTGCTGCGCACGCCCGCCGACTGGGACCCGATCATCCGTGCAGCATGGGTTTCAGCGGCCTACGCAATCCCGTCGCTAGTTATTGCGTTAACAGTCTTCCTGCGCCGCGACGTAGCTGGCGGCTAGCTGGTTTTAATCTGATCAAGATCTGGGCCGCGCTGGCGTGCAAATAGCCAAAGCCCAAGTGGCAGCGTGACTAGGCCAACCAGCGCCATCGAGGTGCCTATTCCGAGCAGGTCGAAGAGGTAGCCGACCGCGAACGCGCCGACGCCACCGCCGACTCGCACGGTGGTGAAGAAGAGGCCAACCATGCGCCCTTGAATTTGTGCCGGAAGGTAGAGCTGCAAGGCGTTGACGCAAGCGAGGTAGACCATCTCGGCAGCGACGCCAAGCACTACCAGCAGGACGATCGTCGTCGCCAGCGTGTTCGTCAAACCCATCGCAACCGCAGTCAGCGACCCGAGCACGAGGCCGCCACTGATTACTCGCTCGGCGGAACGCCCACTGGTTACATAGCGCCGCAGCGGCGGGTTTCCGATGATTGAGCCACTGACGAAGGCCGCTGCCAGAATGCCCACCAGAGTTGCACTCGCCCCGTGCTGAGCGGCGATAGCCGGGAGCAGCTCTGAGATTGGGTAAACGATTGAGTAGAAGGCCAAACAGGCAATGAAGACGGTCCGAACCAGACGAATCGGCCAGCCGATTCGCAAGCCGTCTCGCATCGAAAACCGCTCCTTCGCAGCAGGAGAGTCCTCAGCGGGTGGCTTCTGCACCAGCTTTGATCGCGCGATCGCGAGCGCGAAGATGGCAAACGAGAAAGCGTTGAAGGCAAACGCATAGCCCACGCCGAGCTGGTCGGTCACAACGCCGCCGAGCAACACGCCGCCGAACTGAGCGAAATGGTAAGCAGCCGATAGATCAGAGAAGAGCTCGCGGCCCAGATCCTTAGGGACGATCCGTGGCAGAAAAACCTGCACCATCGGCTGGCTCAGCGATGAGGGAATCGAACCGCAGAAAACGATCAGGAAGATTAGTGGCACCGTTAGCGAGCCGCTGAAAGCGAGAATCGCCATCACCGCAGCCGGGATTACTTGCAACAGCGTCAGCACCGCGGCCATTCGTTGGACCGCAAAGCGATCTGCCAAGACCCCTCCCAGTGGCGATCCGAGCAGGCTCGATGCCAACGCCACCACACTGAGCAGACCTACGTTAAGAGCGCTGCCGCTTAGGTGGTAAACGAGCCAACCAGCAGCAACTATCTGAACCGAGTTGCCAAGCGTGTTGAACGACCGAGCGACCAGCACCCTGCGGAAGCTGGCGTACGCCATTGGCCCACCGGTTAAGCGCTTAAAACTGACGATTTCGGATCCTCTGCATGGAAATTCAGCAGCTCAATACTGTTGCTAAGCGATCCTGCGTTGGCCTTAAGCGGCAGGGTTCTGCTTGGCCCACTCGATGATCTTTGCCGACTCATCGAAGCCGGTGCCGTCATTGAACTCGATTGCCGGAACCCATGTGCGGCCGGTGACGGCCTTGACCTGGCGGCGTTTCGGCTGCAGCGCGAGCGGCAGCGGGCCGAGTCCGTAGACCTTCACAACTTCGGGGTCGTAACCGGCGTCGAGCAGTGCTTGGTGGGCCTCGCCGCAGGGGTGGGCGTGGCCGAAGAACTTCTGCGTCCAAGCGCCGTAACAGACGTAGAGCTTCATCCGATCAGCGCTTTGACTCGCTCGACAACGGCCTGCGGCGTGATGCCGAGCTTCTCGAGCACCTCGTCGCCCGGTGCCGAGGCGCCGAAGCGGTCGATCGCGACCGAATCGTCAACCCACTTCTGCCAGCCCATCGAGATCGCAGCCTCGACCGAAACCGAAGGCAGCTCGGGCGGAATCACTGAGACTTGGTAATCCTCGCCCTGAGCCTCGAAAAGCTCCCAGCTTGGCATCGAGACGACGCGGGTTGGAATCCCGTCGGCGGCCAAGAGTTCGGCGGCGGCAACAGCGACCGAAACCTCACAGCCGGTGCCAACGACAACGGCGCGCGCTGCCTCTGCCGGCTCGCTCATCACGTAAGCGCCCTTGTCGAGCCCAGACGCCGGCGCCATGCCACCTTCGCCGCGGTCATAAACGGGTGTGTCCTGGCGGCTGAGAATAAGCGCCGCCGGGCCAGTTAGGTCGGAGATAATGAAGCGCCAAGCTTCGGCCGTCTCATCGGCATCGGCCGGGCGGATCACAGTCAGCTTCGGAATTGCGCGCAGCGCAGCAAGATGCTCGACCGGCTGGTGCGTGGGGCCGTCCTCGCCAAGCGCGACCGAGTCGTGCGTGAAGACGTAAGCAACGTTCA
>JAEMTR010000188.1:2005-2712 GCA_016462245.1 Solirubrobacteraceae bacterium | reverse complement strand
GTCAACGATGCTCACTTGATTACCGTACCTTCGCTGCCGCCGCCGGGGGCCTTGTTGTCGGTTGGCGGAGGAGCACCGCCGGTACCAACCTCGTCTGGAAGTTTCTTCGACTTCTTGCTGTAGTCCTCAGGCGACGCGTTCTGGAGATCCTGAAGTGCCGGATCGGCCGCAGCCCCTCCGTCTGCCCCGCCAGCGTCGTCCGTCCCTCCGCCGCCTCCATCTGCCGTGGTTGAAACTTCAATCACTTTCGCATCTGGGAACTCACCAGAGAGCTCTTTCGCTGCCTTTGTAGCCGCTGCCTTCGTCGCATATACGCCCGAGTAAACGACCCACGCTCCTGAGTCAAGGCTGGCATAGTTGTCGGAGTCGAGTATTCCAACGTCGGTCGCGCCATTCGCGCTGGCGTCGGCCTTAGCCTGATTGACGGCCGCGACGTTCGCTCCTTCCTTAGTGAAGCTTTCAAGCTCGACCGTCCAAGCGTCTTCACCGCTCCAGCCATCGGCGAGCGCGCTAACCACAGCAGCAGCGGCGCCAGCGCCAGTGCCGACGAGGACAGGCTGCTGATCGGAAGAACTGCCCTTGCCGATCACCGCGCCGAGCAGTACTGCCAAGAGCAGCAAGCCGATCGCGACTGCCGCCCCGAGCGGCGAGATCGCCCGAGCGTCCTCGAGTGGTGGCGGCGACTGAGCGGACGCGGCGGCCGGGCC
>JAEMTR010000188.1:0-1995 GCA_016462245.1 Solirubrobacteraceae bacterium | reverse complement strand
TTCGCGGTAGTCAACGCGTGCTTCGGTGCGCCGCTCGCCACAGTTGATGCAGTAGCGCTGATCGGAGGCCAGCTCGACCCCGCAGCGGCGGCAAGATTCACCCACCTCACCCAGTGTCTGCGTCACGGCTGCTCCGCTCAGTGGCGACTGCGTCTCGATGTCGGTCACTTTAGCTCCGTCGCTTGAGCATTCGCGTTCAGCTTTGCGCCCTTCGGGCTGCCAATGAAGAAGACCGTGAACTTGCCCGACTTATCTGCCTTGATCTTGTTAACTATTCCTCGGCCGATCGCCACGACCTTGCCCGCCCTCTCACCGACAACCGAAACTAGAATCTTTCTCTGTTCCTCGCCGGTCGTATTCCCTACCTTGCCGACGGCGGCAAGTCCGTTGACCGGATCTTCGACCAGACTGATCGACTCGATCGTGAACTTTGGCGGCGTAATAGTCAACTTGGAGTCCGAAGCTCCGACCTTGACATCAACTTTCGCCGGTGGCTCCGAGGCGAATACCTGATCATTGACCCAGTAAGTCTTACTGTCTGCCGGCACGACGCTGGCGTGCGTTAAGGTCCGCTGCAGGCCGGGAGTTCCGTTTGTGAACAGCAGCTCCCCGGACTTGCTCTTGACGTCGATGATGACCGGAACGTCGAGCTGCGGCTTCGAGCCCTTGTTGCGCAGCTCGACCGCTACTGCGGAACCGTTTTCGTCGGTGATCAGCGCGACGTCGCCTGCGCTGACGTTGGTGTTAGCGGCGCCCGCATTCACGCCCTTCTCTTCCTGAAGCGAGCCAGCGCTGCTGGCAAGCTTTTCATTCTTGCTCTGCGAGCTTTCGCATGCGCTCAACGTGACCGCAAGAGGAGCCGTGAGCCCGACGAGCGCTACAAGCGCGAGTGGCAAACTCATCCGAAGCTCCCTGCGACGTAATCTGCCGTGCGCGCTTCGCGCGGGTTTGAGAAGAGCTGCTCGCCATCGCCAAACTCGACGAGATCACCGAGATACATGAAACCAACCTTGTCGGCAATCCGCCGCGCCTGCTGAAGGTTGTGCGTGACGATCACCACCGCCACCTCGGAGCGGAGCTTGACGATCAGCTGCTCGATCGTCTCCGTCGACTTTGGATCGAGCGCCGAGCAGGGTTCGTCCAGCAACAGAACCTCCGGCTGGGCGGCGAGCGAACGCGCGATGCAGAGCCGCTGCTGTTGCCCGCCGGAGAGCCGCAGCGCAGGGTGGTCTAGGTTCGATTCAACTTCAGCCAAGAGGCCTGCTCGGTCAAGCGCTTGTCGTACCGGCTCCATTAGGGCTGACTTGCGAGGTTTGCGGTTGGCCCCTTCGCGCAGCGCGTAGGCGACGTTGTCGAAGACGCTCATCGGGAACGGGTTGGGCTGCTGAAAGACCATTGAGACGCGGCGGCGCAGTTGGGTCACCTCAATCCGGTCGACGTCCTCATTGTCGAGAAAGATCTGCCCTTCGCGACGGGCTGTCGCGGTCAATTCCGTCAGCCTGTTGAGCGATCGCAGCAGCGTTGTCTTGCCGCAACCGGAAGGGCCGATAAGTGCTAGCACCTCACCGCGGCAAACCGGCAGCGAGACCCCCTTGACGGCTTCATTGTCGCCGTAATAGAGGCGGAGATTTTCGGTTCGCATCCGCTCCACGATCGCGCTCGCGGGTAGCGAATCGGAGCGCCGCGTGAGCGGTGCACCGGTCACAGCAGCGGCGGGCGCAGTGGGATCAAGGCGTGGCGGCTCAACGATTGTTGGCTCTTCGCTGACAACGATCCGGCGTACCGGCGGAGGCGGCCCCGAATGGATTGTCTGATCTCCGGGAACGCTCATCGTGTGGCCGCCGCGGTCGCCGATTTGCCGCTACGGGCAAGTCGGCTGACGAATAGGTTGAGGCCGATCGAGATCATCAACAGAACGAAAGCTGCCGCGTATGCCTTGTCAGGCGCCGCTCCCTCGCCGGCAGGCGAGTTGACGTATGTGTAGCTGGTCAAGGA
>JAEMTR010000187.1 GCA_016462245.1 Solirubrobacteraceae bacterium | reverse complement strand
GACGCCGCCGCAGCTAGCGCTAAGTAGTGCGAATAATCAGCACCGAGCACGGCGCATGGTGGCTGACCTTATTCGGCACTGAGCCGAGCAGAAAGCGCCTGGCGCCGCTCATCCCCTTATTTCCAACGACGATTAGCTCGGCCGAGGTTTCCTCGGCAACGTCGAGAATCGCGTCAGCCGGATCGCCTTGGCGCGAGTGCGGCGAGCACTCAACCCCGAGCGCCGCCGCTTGCTTGACAACGGCCGCTAGCGTCGCCTCAACATCCTCGCGCTCGTTGATCATCCATTGCACGTCTGAAGGAGCCTCACTCGCTTCGCTCCTCAGCCGTGAGTAGGGAACCGGCGCATAGGCGCTGACGACTTCCAGCTGCGCGCCTGTCTCCTTTGCCAAGTCGATCGCCTGGCGGACCGCTTCGCTGGCGGTCTCTGATCCGTCTGTTCCAACGACAATTGATCCAAACATGGCTGCTCCCTTGGCTCCGTTGCTTCCCTGCAGACTACCTGCCCGCTAGAGAAGCTTGACGATTGCGATCGCCATCCCCGCCAAAACGAAAACGACTATTGCTACTTGGGTCCATATCCAGAAAGGCGACATCGATTAACCGAAGAAGACTTCCGCTGTGCGGAATAGCTCAGGATCGAGCAGTTTTGGCTCCGCGAGCGCCTCTGAGAGCGGGATTGTGATGATCGCGGTGCCGCGCAGCGCAACCATCGTTCCGCGCTCGCCACGGTTGTAGGCGTCGATCGCGCCGACTCCGTAGCGGGTAGCGAGAATTCGGTCATAAGCGGTTGGCGTGCCGCCGCGCTGAACGTGGCCGAGCACGACCATCCGTGTTTCGTAGCCGGTTACGTGCTCAATCTCGTGCTCGAGCCAGGCGCCGATGCCGCCGAGGCGGGGGTGGCCGAACTCGTCAACGTCATCTTCGCGCGCGCTCAGCGAACCATCCTTCGGGACCGCGCCTTCGCTGGCAACAACGATCGAGAAGTTCTTGCCGCGCGAGTGGCGGGCGCGGATCTGGTCGCAGAGCTCGTCAAGATCGAACGGGCGCTCAGGGACGAGGATTGCGTGCGCGCCGCCAGCAATCCCGGCAGAGCAGGCGATCCAGCCAGCGTGGCGGCCCATCACCTCGACGACGATCACACGGTCGTGCGATTCGGCGGTCGTCTGCAGACGGTCGATCGCATCGCTGGCAACCTGCACGGCGGTGTCGAAGCCGAAGGTGTAGTCGGTGCCGGCGAGGTCGTTGTCGATCGTCTTTGGCACACCAATCACCGGCACGTCGTCGGCTGCCAGCTTGGTTGCGACGCCAAGCGTGTCCTCGCCGCCGATTGCGATCAGTCCGTCGAGGCCAAGCTTCTCCATTCCCGCCTTGACGGCTTCGGTGCCGCCGCCGCCATCGCGGTAGGGGTTGGTGCGCGAGCTGCCGAGGATTGTGCCGCCGCGCGTCAGCAGGCCCGAAACCTCCGGCAATCCGAGCGGCTTGCCTTCACCGGCGAGCACGCCGGCCCAGCCGTGGCGCAGGCCGACAAACTCGTCGCCGTACTGACGGGCGCCTTGGCGCACAACTCCGCGGATTACTGCGTTCAGCCCGGGACAGTCGCCGCCGCCGGTTAGTAATCCAATCCGCGCCATTGCGCGGATAGTTTCACGAATCGACGCTGGCTGTAGTTGCCGTCGCGGCTGGCGGCTCAGCGTCCTGTTGCTCAAGCCGGTAGCGCCACCACTCCTGCGCGCCAATCTGGATCGCCGCAGCGACCGGAATTGCCAGCAGCGCGCCTACCACGCCAAACAGCGTCGCGCCAAAGAGGACCGAGACGATCACGACGAATGGTTCGAGCGCGACGGCTCGCTTGTGGATCTGCGGCTGAACGACGTAGTTCTCGAAGCTCTGGTAGGCGCTTGCATAAACGAACCAGATGATCGAGGCGGTTGGGAAGTCGGCAAAGAGCGTGACGATCAGGATGATCATCCCGGCGATGTAGGCGCCGACCAGCGGGATCAAGTCAAAGAGCGCGTAGAGAACGGCTAGCGCGCCAGCAAACGGCACACCGAGGATCGTCAGGATGATGAAAGTGCAGACTCCGGCGATTGTTGCTTGCACGACGGCGCCAGCGATGTAGTTGCCGACAGCGTTGCCGATTCGGTCGAGCGCCACGCTGGCGGCTTTCGACTCGCGCCCGCTACGCAGGCTGAGCAGCCCATCAATCCAGGCGCGTCCGCGCGCGACCATAAAGATCGAGAGGATGTAGATCGTTAGCCCAGCAAAGAGCGAGCTGACGAGGCTGCTGCCGAAGTCGCGGATGATTGTTGCCGCTTCGCCGATCTTCGTTGGGGCGTCCTGGGCTATTCGGTTGAGCTCCGTAGTAACGCCAAAGTCGTCGTCAAACCTACTTAGATTTGGGTTCTTCTGAACCTCGCGTTGGAGGTCATTGACATAACCGGGCAGGTCGTTGACAAAGTTGACTCCCTGATCAACGATCGGGGGCAGAACGGCAGCGCTAATGCCGATCGGAACTAGCAGCACAGCTATGTAGACGAGCGCTATTGCCAGCGGTCGCGGCATCACGCGCGCCAGCAGGTTGACCGGGCCGGCCAATGCGACGGCAACGAAGGCAGCGATTACGATCCAAGTGATCGGCTGCCAGAGAACCCAGATCAGCGCGATCGTGCCGATCACGACCAGCACTGTCAGAACGATCCGCAAGACGACTCTGGTCGAGAGCA
>JAEMTR010000186.1 GCA_016462245.1 Solirubrobacteraceae bacterium | reverse complement strand
AGTGCCAGCTTGATTTAGAACCTGCGAGAATGAAGTAATGAGCACTTCCTATACCCCACCAAACCCAAACAAGCGCCGCAACGTAATGATCGCTGCCCTAGCCGCGGTCGTCGTTGTTGTCGCCGCGATACTGATCCTCGTCAGCTCTGGTGACAGCAGCAGCGACAGCGCTGCCCCGTCCGCCAACGCGCCGCTTAGAGGGATCGAAGAGACGAAGGCGATGCTTGACGGCATCGCTCAGGATGGAAACGCGCTAGGTGACAAGAACGCGCCGGTCACGATGATCGAGTACGCCGATTACCAGTGCCCGTTCTGCCGCGATTACGCGCTTGAAACGATGCCCGTGTTGATCAATGATTACGTGCGCACCGGCAAGCTGCGGTTGGAGTTTGAGCCGCTCACGTTCATCGGCCCTGACTCTGAGACCGCGGCGCGCGCTGGCGTTGCCGCCGGCCAGCAGAACCTCGAATGGAACTTCACCCATCTGTTCTTCTTCAATCAGGGCGAGGAGCGCAGCGGCTTCGTGACCGACGCTTTCATCGACAAGCTCTACGGCGGTGCCGGCGTCAACCCGACCAAAGCTAACGCTTATCGCAAGACGCCCGCAGCCGCTGTGCCGATCGCCGAGGCCAGCGCCAGTGCGCAGAAGTATGGCGTTGCTTCAACCCCATCGTTCGTCGTTGGGCCAACCGGTGGTCCGTATACGAAGCTTGAGGTGGAGATCAGCAACCCCGACGCCTTCAAGGCAGCGTTCGACGCGCTGCTGAAGTAAGCCGCGAGTGCTCGACCGCCGTCTCTATCGAACCGCGCTCGTTCTGGCGGTCGTTGGGATCGCGATCGCGGCCTACCTGACCTACGTCCACTACGCCGGGATTGAGTCGGCCTGCAGCACCGGCGGCTGCGAAGTGGTTCAGACGAGTGAGTGGGCCGACGTTTACGGGGTACCGGTGGCGCTGATCGGTCTGCTTGGTTACATCGGCATTCTCGTTTCTCTGCTGGCACTGCGCGGCGACGCGCAACTATTCGCCAGCGCCGCTCTCTCGCTCGTCGGTTTTCTCTACAGCGGCTACCTCACGTATCAGGAGCTTTTCACGATCAAGGCGATCTGCCAGTGGTGCGTCGCCAGTGCTGTCGTCTTGACCTTGCTGGCGGTAGTCACGCTCTGGCGGCTGCTTGCCAGCGGCGGCAAGCCGGCGGAGCCAGCAGATGTCGGCTGACAGCTTCGGCGCCCGCTCAACGCTTGAGGTTGATGGGCGCGAGCTGGAGATCTTCCGAATTGATGCGCTAAGCGAGCGATTCGACGTCACGCGGCTGCCGTTTTCGCTGAAGATTCTGCTCGAGAACCTTCTCCGCAACGAGGGCAAAGGCGACGTTACGGCGGCCGACGTTGAGGCGCTCGCTGGCTGGGACGCCGGCGCTGAGCCGAGCATTGAGATCGCGTTTAGCCCGGCGCGAGTCTTGTTGCAGGACTTCACCGGCGTTCCTTCGGTCGTCGATCTCGCGGCGATGCGCGACGCCGTAGTTGAGCTCGGCGGCGAGACCGCTTCGATCGAGCCGCTGGTCCCGGCCGAGCTTGTGATCGACCACTCGGTCCAGGTCGATTCCTTCGGCGCCGCCGATTCATTCGCAATCAATGCGCAGCGCGAGTTCGAGCGCAACGGCGAGCGCTACAAGTTCCTGCGCTGGGGGCAGCAGGCGTTCGAGCGCTTCCGCGTCGTGCCGCCCGACACTGGAATCGTCCACCAAGTCAACTTGGAGTACCTCGCGCGCGTCGTCTGCGTTGAGCAGGGACAAGCCTTCCCCGACACGCTCGTCGGCACCGACAGTCACACAACGATGGTCAACGGCCTTGGCGTACTCGGCTGGGGAGTAGGGGGGATCGAAGCCGAGGCGGCGATGCTCGATCAACCGGTTTCGATGTTGATTCCGCGCGTGCTAGGGGTGCGGCTCGACGGTGCGCTGCCGGAGGGAGCTACCGCCACCGACCTAGTGCTGACCGTCACCGAGCTGCTGCGTGAGCGCGGCGTAGTCGGATCGTTCGTTGAGTTTTATGGCCCCGGTATTTCGCAGCTCTCGCTTGCCGACCGCGCCACGCTCGGCAATATGAGCCCTGAGTTCGGCTCGACCTGCGCGATCTTCCCGATCGACGCTGAGACGATCCGCTACCTGCGCTTCACGGGTCGCCCCGAAGAGCAGGTTGAAGTCGTCGAGGCCTACGCCCGCGCGCAGGGCTTCTGGCACGACGCCGAAGCGATCGAGCCGGTCTTTTCAGACACGCTCGCGATTGATCTAGGCAGCGTTGTGCCGTCGATCGCTGGGCCGCGGAGGCCGCAGGACCGCGTCTCGCTGACCGACGCCCAAACCGATTACCGCGCACAGCTTCCAAGCTTCGAGAGCGAGATCGTCGCCGCCGAGGACGCCGAGCTAAAGAATGGCGATGTTGTGATCGCTGCGATCACGAGCTGCACTAACACCTCTAACCCATCGGTGATGGTCGCTGCCGGACTGGTGGCGAAGAAGGCTCGCGAGCGTGGCTTGGCGGTTAAGCCGTGGGTCAAGACCTCGCTGGCGCCCGGCTCGAAGGTCGTCACCGATTACCTCGTCCGCGCTGAGCTGCAAGACGAGTTAGACGCGCTCGGTTTCAACCTTGTTGGCTACGGCTGCACAACCTGCATCGGTAACTCAGGGCCGTTGCCCGAGCAGGTCGCTGCGACGGTTCGCACCAATG
>JAEMTR010000185.1 GCA_016462245.1 Solirubrobacteraceae bacterium | reverse complement strand
GAGCTGCTCAGCATTCCCGCCAAGCACGGCTCGGGCCGCTACTACGCCGACGAGGCGACGCTCAATCAGCTCGAGGCCGATGGCCAGGTCGTCGTTCGTTACCGCCCGGAGCAGAACTTCAACGGTTCGCTGCGCGACATCGCCGGCGTGCGCAACGCGGCCGGCAACGTCTTCGGCCTGATGCCGCACCCTGAGCACGCGGTTGACGCGCTTACCGGTTCAACTGACGGCCTGCGGATCTTTGAATCGATGCGCTCCGCCGTAGAAGGCGCGCATGTCTGAGCAGTTGCCAGAGCTGAAGGACGCAATCGCGCTCGGCCTGACCGAGGCTGAGTACGAGCTCGTCTGCGAGAAGCAGGGCAGCCCACCGAACCAAGTTGAGCTGGCGATGTACTCGCTGCTGTGGAGCGAGCACTGCGCCTACAAGCATTCGAAGAAGCTGCTCGTGACGCTGCCAACCGAAGGGCCAGCCGTTGTGATGGGGCCGGGCGAAAACGCTGGCGCTGTAGACGTTGGCGACGGCCTGATCTGCGCCTTTAAGGTCGAGTCGCACAACCACCCGAGCGCGGTTGAGCCATTCCAGGGCGCAGCGACCGGCGTCGGCGGAATTCTGCGCGACATCTTCGCTATCGGCGCGCGCCCGATCGCGGTGCTCGACTCACTGCGCTTCGGTGAGATTGAAACCAGCGAACGCTCGCGCTACCTGCTCGAGCATGCCGTTGCAGGGATCGGCCACTACGGCAACTCGATCGGCGTTCCTACCGTTGGCGGCGAGGTCTACTTCGAAGGGCCTTACGAGCAGAACTGCCTCGTCAACGCGATGGCTTTGGGGCTTGGCCCGCGCGAACAGCTAATGCGCAGCGCCGCGGCTGGGGTTGGCAACGTCGTGCTGATCTACGGTGCATCGACGGGCCGCGATGGAATCGGCGGCGCCTCGGTGCTCGCTTCGGCCGAACTTGGCGAAGCCGACGACGACAAGCGGCCAACGGTTCAGGTTGGCGACCCGTTTGAAGAGAAGAAGCTGATGGAGTGCTCACTCGAGCTGCTCGAGCTTGGCTTGATCGTCTCGCTCCAAGACCTCGGCGCCGCCGGCCTCACCTCGTCGGCCTGCGAGATGGCATCGAAGGGCGAGGTTGGAATTGACATCGATGTGCGCAAGGTGCCGCTGCGCGAAGCCGACATGGAGCCTTTCGAGATCATGGTCAGCGAATCGCAGGAGCGGATGCTCTGCGTGATTGAGCCCAAAGATGTAGAGGCGGTGCGCGCGATCTGCGACAAGTGGGAGGTCAGCTCGGCGGCGATCGGTGAGGTCACCGATACGCGCCTGATGCGGATCTACTCCGACGGCGAGCTAGTCGGCGAGATGCCGGTAGAGGCGCTTGTTGATGACTGCCCGATCTATGACCTCGCGCCGCAGAAGCCGAGTGAGCCGCTCTACCCGCCGCCGGTTGCGCGGCTCGACGGTTCCGAAAGCATCGCCGAAGCGCTGCTGGCGCTGGTCGGCTCGCCGAATGTCGCTTCGCGCAGGCCGCTCTTCGAGCAGTACGACCCGATCGTCCAGTCGCGCACCGTGCGTCGCCCCGAGCAGGCCGACGCTGCCGTGCTGGCACTTCCGAACGGCAGCGCTCTGGCCGTCAGCATCGACGGCAACGGCCGCCGCGTCGCCGCCGATCCGTACCGCGGCACGCTCGGCGTCGTGCTCGAGTGCGCCTCGAACTTAGCCTGCGTCGGCGCTCACCCACTCGGCACGACTAACAACCTCAACTTCGGCAACCCGGAGAAGCCGCACGTCGCCTGGCAGCTAACCGAGGCCGTGCGCGCAATCGCCGACGCCTGCACGGCGCTCGAGGCGCCGATCGTCGGCGGCAACGTTTCGCTCTATAACGAGGGCGCCTCGGGGCCGATCTACCCAACGCCGGTGATCGGCATGGTTGGCCTGCTGCCCGATGCCACTCGCGCCGGGCGGCTTGGTTTCGTCGAGGAGGGCGAGGCGATCGCGCTGGTCGGTCGGTTCGAACCGTCGCTGGCGGCCAGTGAACTTTCGAAGCTGCGCGGCGAGCCGCTGCCGGACGAGTTGCCAGATGTTGACATCGAAGCGGTTCGCGACGCTCAGGCCGCCGTCCGCGGCGCCGTCCGCGACGGACTGATCGACTCCGCGCACGACATCGCCGAGGGCGGAATCGTGACGGCGCTGGCCGAATGCGCGCTGGCCGGTTCGATCGGCGCGGCGGTCGAAATTGAGGCCGGCGACGACGCTTGGCAGGCCTGCTTCGGCGAAGCGCCCGGCGGGTTCATCTGCTGCGGTCACGCGACGGCGTTGGCGCAGCTTGGCGAACGGACGAAGGTGACAGTGATCGGCAAAGTCGGCGGCGATCGGCTGGAGATTGATCTAGGTTCAGAGAAGATTGAGCTCGGGCTCGACGAGCTGCGCCTACAGCACCGCGCATTGGAGTCGGTTTTCCAATGATTGTGGGCAGTAAATACGCCCGATTCTGCGTCTGCGCTTGGTACCCTCTAGGGACTCTGCCCCGTATGGCGACCGGACGGGATTCATGACCGAGCAGCCTTCTTTTGATCAGCGCGAAGGACCCCGCGATGAGTGCGGCGTCTTCGGCATCTATGCCCCAGGCAAGGAGGTCGCGCGGCTCACCTACTTCGCGCTTTACGCGCTCCAGCACCGCGGCCAGGAATCGGCCGGGATTGCCGCCGCCGACGACGGTGGCTTCATCATTACGCAG
>JAEMTR010000039.1:271-10341 GCA_016462245.1 Solirubrobacteraceae bacterium | reverse complement strand
CGTGCTCGGCTCGGTCGCGCATCTGATCGGCCGCGGACCAGCCTTTGCGGCGACAGCGCTGGCCGCGGTAGTGATCGCGGCAGTCGCGGTTCGCATGCCCGAGCCGCAGGTCGAGGCCGAATCGACCGGCAAGTCGCCGCTCGCTCTGCTGCGCAACAGTCGCTATCTCGTCGCGCTGATGATCTTCGTGATCCCGTCGATGGCCTTTGGCGTGATCGAAGTGCTGGCGCCGCTGCGCCTCAGTGAGCTCGGTTCGAGCGCCGAGCTGATCGGTCTGATCTTCTTCCTTGCGGGGACGGTTGAAGCGGTAGTCAGCCCGCTAATCGGACGCCTCAGCGACAGGATCGGCGTCTTGAAGATCATCCGCGTCGGTCTTTTCCTCGCAGGCGCGTTGGTTATTTCGCTCTACTTCCCGACCAGCGTGATTGCGCTCTCGTTCGTTCTGATCCTTTGCTCAGGCGCGATCGGGATCCTTTGGGTTCCGGCAGGGAAGCTGGTTTCGCTTGCAGCCGAACGGCTCGGAGTTGACCAAGGGTGGGCGTTTGCGATCCAGAACAGCACCTGGTCTCTTTCGATGGGAGCTGGAGCCGCTGTTGGCGGCGCGCTGGCTGCAGCGGGCGGCGATTTGCTGGCATATGGAGCCGCCGGCGCGCTTTGCGTCCTGATCGGCGCCGTGATGCTCGGGCGCCGACCGGCCGCCGCTGTAACTTTCAAGCAGTGATTGCTGCTGAGATTGAGCTCGACCTTGAGCTCTTCACGGGTCCTTTTGACCTGCTGCTAACGCTCGTTCTGCGCGAGGAAGTTGATCTGCTCGATCTGGATCTCGCCGAGATCGTCGTCTCGTATATCGATGTGCTCGAGGCGCGTGGCGAACTCGACCTTGAGATGGCGACCGAGTTCATCGTGCTGATCGCGGCTCTGCTCGAACTGAAGTCGCGACTGATGCTCTCGGCCGGCGAGATCGATCAGCTTGGCGAGCTGGAGCCCGGAGAGGCGGCCGAGGAGCTGCTCGCGCGGATGCTCGATGCGCGCCGCTACCGCCAAGCTGCCGACCATCTCGCAGAGTTGCTCGGCGAGCAGCGCGGCTACCACTACCGCGAAGCGCCTCTGCCCGGCTTTATCAAGCAGGTCACGCTCGAGAACGCCGAGAAGGTTTACGCCGCAAGTCAGCTCGGCGAGGCGATTGGCGGCCTGCTGCGGACGCCGCCTCAGATCTCGCTCGCCCATCTGCGGATCTCGACCGTCACGGTTCCTTCGCGGCTCGCGCACCTGCGCAAGATTCTTTTGCGCGGCTCATGCTCGTTCGACGAGGCGGTCGCCGGAGCAGACAGGATGACCGTTGCGGTGACGCTCTTTGCGCTGCTCGAGCTTTACAAGCAGGGCGAGGCAACCTGGCAGCAGGCTGCACCGTTCGCGCCGATCACGATCGCCGCCGTTGAACAGGCACAGCGTCCCTATCTGATCCAAGGAGCCGCATGAATCAGCCCGCGAAGATGATTGAGGCGCTGCTTTTCGTTAGCCCGCAGCCGGTAAATGAGGCTGAACTGGCCGAGGCAATCGGCTGTGAGCTCGACGAGGTCACAGCCGGGCTCGAGGAGCTTGGGGCTGCTTGGGCTGAGGGCGAACGAGGAATGGTTCTGAGGAAGGTCGCCGGCGGCTACACGCTGGCCAGCGCGCCTGAGAACGACGAGGCCGCCCGGCGGCTGCTCTCGAAGCCGCGCACGCCGCCGCTGACACCGGCACAGGCTGAAACTCTGGCGATCGTCGCCTACCTGCAGCCGGTTTCGCGGCCTGAGATCACCAGAATCCGTGGCGTCAGCGCAGATTCGGCTAGCGGCACGCTGCTTGAGCGCGGGCTGATTGAGGAGTCGGGCCGCTCGCAGTTCGGCGCGATCTGCTTCCGCACAACAGATCTCTTCCTAAAGCTGTTTGGGCTCAGCTCGATCGGCGAGCTCCCGCCAATCTCAGAATGGGACCCAAGCCCTGAAGAGCAGTCCGACCTACGCGAGCGCTTGATGGCCGCTGGCGGCGCACGGCTCGGTGAGGCGCCAACCAGCGAAGGCGAAGAGGCGATGCAGCAGCCATTGCCACAGATCGAGACTGAAGCCGAAGCCGAGCTTGACGAAAGCGGCGACGGCGGAGCGGCAGGGGATTCAGAAGGCGATCAGCCGGCCAACGCGTTCGCTGCCAACTGACCGCAGGCAGCAGCGATGTCCTGGCCGCGCGTGAGCCGCACGGTGGCGCCGATCCCGTTGGCCTCGAGTGTGCTCTGGAAGGCGTCGATCGCAGCGCGCGATGAGCCGTCGTACGGCGAGCCGGTCGGGTTGTAGGGAATGAGGTTGATCTTGTAGCGCTTCGGGTCGAGCAGCGCGGCCAGCTCGACCGCCTGCTCGTAACGGTCGTTGACGCCGGCCAGCATCACGTACTCAATGAAGGTCATCCGGCGGCGAGCCTCGTAATGGCGGTCGCAGGCAGCCAAGACCTCAGCGATCGGGTAGCGGTCATTGACGGCCATGATCTCGCTGCGCAGCGCGTCGTTGGGCGCGTGCAGTGAAAGCGCAAGGCGGATCGGTCGCGATTGCTGTGCGAGTTCGTCAATCCCCGGGGCCCAGCCGACCGTTGAGATTGCCGTACGGCGACTGGTGATGCCGAGGTCGGGGAGCAGCTCGCAGGCTGCCAGCACGTTGTCGAGATTCATCATCGGCTCACCCATACCCATGAAGACGCAGTGGTTCACATCACCGATGCGGCGGAAGTGGAGTGCTTGATCGATGATCTCGGCGCTCGTCAGGTTGCGGCCGAACTTCATCATGCCGGTCGCGCAGAAGCTGCAGCTCAAGGGGCAGCCAGATTGCGAAGAGAGACAGAGCGAGCGGCGCCCATCGCGGTAAGTCATCAGCACCGCTTCAAGCGGGCGGCCGTCGGCTGTGCTGAACAGCACCTTCATCGTTCCGTCGCGCGAGACGGCTTCATTCTCGACTTTCAGCGTCGAGAACGGCACCTCAGCGCTGAGCTTCGCGCGCAGCGGCGCTGGCAGGTCGCTCATCGCCTCCCAGTCGGCGGCGCCGCGTGCCTGCCAGGCCCAAGCCTGGTCGTAGCGGTAGCCCGGCTCATCGGCTTCGCTCAGCGTTGTTCTTAAAAGTTCAAGATCCATCGCCCCCTATCGTGGCAGCCAAGACGATGAGACTCGGCAAGTATTTAGCCCACGCAGGAATCGCCTCGCGCCGCGGCAGCGAAGCGCTGGTTGCTTCTGGGCGAATCAGCGTTGACGGCGAGATCGTTTTTGACCCCGCATTGGACGTTGATTCGCGCAACAAGATCCTCTTCGATGGCGAGCGCGTTGGCAGCGGGCCGGAGGTGCGGGTCGTCTATGCGCTGAATAAGCCGCCCGGGGTCGTATCGACCGCCGCCGACACGCACGGCAGGCCAACGGTCGTCGAGATGGTTCGCAGCGGCGCTGCTAGCTCGCGGCGGCTCTATCCAGTTGGGCGGCTCGACGTAGATTCGACTGGGCTGATTCTGCTGACCGATGATGGCGACCTCGCCCACAAGCTGACGCACCCCAGCTTCGAGGTGCCCAAGCGCTACATCGCGCGCGTCTCGGGCGGCGCCTTAAGCGAGCGCGCGCTCCAAGCTCTGCGCGATGGAATTGTGCTGGAGGATGGCAAGACCGCTCCGGCGAAGGTCAGGCAGATCGCGGCCGGCCACATCGAGCTGACGATCCACGAGGGTCGCAAGCGCCAAGTTCGGCGGATGTGCGAGGCGGTCGGCCACCCGGTTCGAGAGCTCAGGCGGATTGCCTTTGGGTCGCTCGAGCTGGGTCCTCTGGCAGAGGGCAGCTCAAGGCGGCTCAACCTGGCAGAGATCGAATCGTTGCTCGAGCCCACAGATCAGAGCTGAGTGGCATGATTGGGGCGCGATGAACACTTACGGCCTGCGCGGCGCGATAACAGTCGAGAGCAACGAGCGCGAAGCGATCCTTAGCGCCACCCGCGAGCTGCTCGAAGCGCTGATCGAGCGCAATGGCCTTAGCGAGGACGACATCGTTAGCTGCATCCTCTCAATGACCGACGACCTCAACGCCGAGTTTCCGGCCGTGGCAGCGCGCGAGATGGGGCTCGACCAGGTGCCACTGCTCTGCGTCCGCGAGATCGACGTTCCCGGTTCGATGGAGCGCGTGATCCGTGCGCTGGTTCATTACCGCGCCCCAGAGGGGCACGAAGCGCAGCACGTCTACCTGCGCGACGCGCAGAGCCTGCGCAGCGACATCTCCGGCGCGCAGTAGCGCAAGCGAGCGTCCATAGCGCTCTCTAGCCAAGCGCGGCCGCTAAAGTTGTCGCGATGCTAGTCGTGATGAGCCCTGAGGCCACAGAAGATCAAGTTCAAGCCGTAATTGACCGGATTGAGTCGGTTGGAGGCACCGCGCACCCAAGCCGCGGCGCCGAGCTGACCCTAATCGGCGCGATCGGCGACGCCGACACCGAGCTGCGCGTCAGTGAGCTTGAGCTCGGAGCGCTAGCCGGCGTCAGCAAGATCGTCCCGATTCTGAAGCCATACAAACTTGCTGCGCTGGAAGCCCGCCATGGAAATCCTTCGGTCTTCGAGATCGGCGGCGCCAAGATCGGCGGCGACAATTTCGCGCTGATCGCTGGGCCATGCACGGTTGAGTCGCGCGATCAGCTGCTCGACACCGCTGCGCTGGTCAAGTCCTGCGGAGCATCAATGCTCCGCGGTGGCGCCTACAAGCCACGCACCTCGCCTTACTCGTTCCAAGGCCTTGGAGTCGAGGGGCTTGAGCTGCTGGCCGAAGCGCGTGAGCAGAGCGGGCTGCCGATCGTCACGGAGCTGATGGATGCGCGCGACATTGAGCCGGTGCTCGAGGTCGCCGACCTGATTCAGGTTGGCGCTCGCAACATGCAGAACTACGGTCTGCTGACCGAGCTCGGCCGCGCCGGACGCCCGGTGCTGCTGAAGCGCGGCCTCTCGGCGACGCTCGAAGAGTTCGTGATGGCCGCCGAGTACATCCTCAAAGAAGGCAATGAGCAGGTAATTCTCTGCGAGCGCGGCATTCGCACTTTTGAGACCGCTTACCGCTTCACGCTCGACCTGATGGCCGTGCCGGTGCTCAAAGAGATGACACACCTTCCGATCGTGATCGACCCAAGCCACGCGGCAGGGCGCCGCGTGCTCGTGCAGCCGCTCTCGCTGGCAGCGGCAGCGGTTGGCGCTGACGGGATCATCGTCGAAGTTCATCCAGAGCCGGAAGAGGCGATCTGCGACGGCCCTCAGGCGCTGCGCAGTGAAGAGTTTGAGCAGTATGCGCAGGCGGTCGATCAGGCGGCCCAACTGGCTGGCAAAGCCTCCTTCCTCCACACGCAGGCGCGCTCGGCTTGAAAATCACGGTCGTCGGTGTCGGCCTGATCGGTGGGTCTTTTGCCCTCGCCGCTCGGCGCCGCGTCGGGGCCCACGTTCGAGGGGTGGGGCCCGAGGCCGACCAAGCACTCGAACTAGAGCTGATCGACGAGGCCTGCCCAGGGCTCGAGACGTCGTTGATCGACGCTGAGTTTGTAGTCGTTGCGGTTCCGGCAGACCGCCTCGTTGAGGTGACCGAGCAGGTGCTCGCGGCCGCGCCGCTCGACTGCGCGATCACCGACGTCGGCTCAATTAAGCGGCAGGTCGTAGATGCCGCTGCGCGCGACCAGCGCTTTGTCGGTGGTCACCCGCTAGCTGGCAGCGCCAACTCGGGCGTCGTCAACGCTCGCGAGGATCTCTTCGATGAAGCGACTTGGTACCTGACGCCGACCGAGATCACGAGCGGCGTGATGCTGGAACGCGTGCACAATCTGCTCAGCGCTATCGGCGCCAAGCCGACGATCGTCGGTGTCGACGATCACGATCGGATGATGGCCGCCGTATCGCAGCTGCCACACGTGCTTGCCAACGTGCTGGTGCTGCAGGCCGACGCTGCGCTCGAGGAGCGCAGGATCCCCGTGACAGGGCCAAGCTTCCGTGACGCGACCCGCGTTGCCGGCGCCAACCCTGAGATGTGGACGGCGATCTACCTCGCCAACCAAGCCGCACTGGTCGAAGAGCTGGACGGGACAATCGAACGTTTGACTGCCGCACGGGCTGCGATCAGCGGCGGCGATGCGGCCTGGCTGACCGAGTGGCAGCTGCTCGCCGCCGAGCGCCGCGAAGCGCTGACCGAAGCCGGCCTGTCCGGCGGCATTCTCGCCGAGCTGCGCGTTCCCGTCCCCAATCGGCCTGGTGTCCTGGCGCAGATTGCGCTTGGGCTCTGCGAAGCCGACATCAACATCGTTGACATGGCGCTCAGCCCATCGCCGGACGGGCAGGAGGGCGTCGTCGCGCTCTGGGTCGCCGAAGGATCGGCCGCTGAGGCCAGTCAGTGCCTCGACAAGCTCGGGCTGCCGGTGCTGTGAACGTTCAGATCGATCCGGCCGAGCGGATTAAGGGGAGGCTGACCGCTCCTGCTGACAAGTCGATCTCGCATCGCGTGGCGATCTTCGCCGCGATGGCCGACGAACCGGTGCTGGTAACCAATTACCTAGAGGCAGAGGACACGCTTTCAACGCTAGCCGCGATAGAGCAGCTTGGAGCCTTAGTTGAGCGCCGCGCCGACGGACTAATGATTCGAGGCGTCGGCCTGCGCAACGCCCAGCAGCCAACGCAGCCGATCGACGTCGGCAACGCGGGAACATTGCTTCGCCTCTTGCCCGGCTGGCTGGCAGGGCAAGATGGCTCCAGCTTCGAACTTGACGGCGACGCCTCGATCCGGCGCAGGCCAATCGATCGCATCGCTGAGCCGTTGCGGCTGATGGGCGCCGAGATCGAGGCCACCGATGCCTGCTTCGCGCCGTTCACGGTGACTGGGTCGCGGCTCAATGGAATTGAGTACGTGCTGCCGGTTGCCAGCGCGCAGGTTAAGTCTTGTGTCGCTATCGCTGCGTTGATCGCGGAAGGCCCAACGACGATCACCGAGCCCGACCCGAGCCGCGATCACACAGAGCGGCTGCTGGCGCAAGCGGGCGTCAAGCTAGAGCGCGAAGGCGACCGCTTGACGGTCTTCCCAACCGATGAGTTGACGCTCCCAGAACAGATCAAGATTCCAAGCGACCCGTCCTCAGCGGCCTTTGCGATCGCTGCGGCGGTGCTGGTTCCAGGCTCGAGGTTGCTGGTCGAAGACTGTTCAGTCAACTGGACGCGCAGCGGCTTCATCAAGATCGCCCAACGGATGGGCGCCGTGATCATCACCGACCTCGAGCAGCGGCCGAAAGATCGGTCGACTGCCGAAAGCGAACCGGTCAGCGACATCGACGTCACGGCCGGCCCGCTGAAGCCAACAACAGTCGCTGCCGACGAAGTGCCACTGGCCGTTGACGAACTGCCGCTGATCGCGCTGATGGCCTGCTTCGCTGAAGGAGAGACGCGGATCGAAGGAGCCGCCGAGCTGCGGCTGAAGGAGTCCGATCGAATCGCCGCCGTTGTCACGGCACTGAGCGATCTAGGGGCCGAAGTAGAGGCGACAGAGGACGGGCTGATCGTCAATGGCCACGGTTCCTTGCGCGGCGGCCAGGTTGACGCTGCTGGCGATCATCGGATCGCGATGCTCGGCGTTGTCGCCGGGCTCGCGTCGCAGCAGGGCGTCGAGGTGCTCGGCGTTGAAGCGGCCTCGGTCTCCTATCCGAACTTCCTCGACGAGATCGCTGCACTGCGCTGAGTTTCGCTAGCCCGCTACGTTCAGTCCGATGATTGTGGCGATCGACGGACCCGCAGGGGCCGGAAAATCAACCGTTGCGCGCGCCGTGGCGCAGGCGCTTGGGTTCACCTACCTCGACACCGGGGCGATGTACCGTTGCGTCGCTTTGGCTCGGCTGCGAGACCCCCAAGCTAACGCGGCTGCGCTGGAGATCGCGCTCGCTGACAGCGTCACGCTGAACGGGGAAGACGTTGGAGAGGAGATTCGCTCGCCGGCTATTACCGAGCTGGCCTCCGAGGTTGCCGCTGAGCCCGAAGTTCGCGCTGCAATGGCGCTGCGACAGCAGGCGATGTTGGCCAGTGGCGACTGGGTTGCCGAGGGGCGTGACATCGGCACTGTGATCGCGCCGCAGGCAGAGCTGAAGATCTTTCTGACCGCTGATCCGACAGAGCGAGCGCGCCGCCGCGCTGAGCAGACCGGCCGTCCGCTCGACGAAGTCCTAGCCGAGCAGCAGCAGCGCGACCGGCGCGATGGCGAGCGCGAGCTTTCGCCGCTGGTCGCAGCCGCTGACGCCGTTCAGCTCGACACGACCGCGCTCAGCGCCGACGAAGCGATCGCCGAAATCGTCGAGTTAGCCACGCAGCGCTCGGGGGGCCGGAGCCAATGAGCCGCCCACGCGTAGCGATTGTCGGTTACCCGAACGTCGGCAAGAGCTCGCTTGTAAACAGGCTGAGCGGCTCGCGTGAGGCCGTCGTCGAAGAACGCGCTGGCGTAACGCGCGACCGCAAGGAGCTTGACTGCGAGTGGAATGGACGCAAGTTCACGCTCGTAGACACCGGCGGCATGGACCTGCTCGATCCCGACCCGATTGCCGGTTCGATCCGCGACCAAGCGACGGCAGCATTATCGGAGGCCCAGCTGGCTGTGCTCGTAGTTGACGTCAAGGGCGGGCTGCGGCCCGGTGATGAGGAGATGGCCGACCTGCTGCGCCGCAGCGGCTTGCCGGTGCTCGTAGCGGCGAACAAATCGGACGTCCTCGCCGACATGCCGCTGGCCGGCGAATTTCACCGGCTCGGCCTCGGTGAGCCGATGCCGGTCTCCGCCGCGCAAGGGCTGGGGAGCGGCGACCTGCTTGACCGCATCGTCTCGATGCTGCCCGACGCCGATGAAGACGAAGGCGAGCAGCTCGACCAGCCGATCCGCCTCGCGATCATTGGCCGCCCGAACGTTGGCAAGTCGACGCTGATGAACAAGATCGTCGGTTCTGAGCGGACGATTGTCAGCGAAGTCGCAGGGACTACGCGTGACGCGATCGACATGCCGATCGAGGTCGGTGGCCGCAGTGTGACTTTGATCGATACGGCCGGGATGAGGCGTCAGTCGAAGTTGTCGGACAGCCTTGAGTACTACACCGTGCTGCGCTCGCAGCGGGCCGTTGAGCGAGCCGATGTGGCTCTGGTGATCTGCGACGCGGCCGACGGCGTCACCTCGCAGGACATGCGGATCGCTGAGCTTGCGATGCAGGAGGGCTGCGCGACGCTGATGGCGCTGAATAAGTGGGATCTAACACCGCTCGACGAGGACGCGCTCGATCATGAGCGCGCCAAGGTTGCGAAGAAGCTGCGCCTACGCCCGAAACTGATGACGATCAGCGCCAAAGACGGGCGCCACGTCGGCCGCGTGCTCGACGAGGCCGTCGCGCTCGGCGACCGACGCGCCGAACGGATTCCAACTCCACAACTGAACCGCTTCCTCGCCGAGGTAGTCGCCGAGCGCCAGCCGCCAGCGCGGCAGGGAAAGCGGCTGAAACTGCTCTACCTCGCGCAGATTGAGGACTCGCCGCCGCGCTTCTCGCTGCAAGTCAATAGGCGCAACCGCGTAACGCGCGACTACATCTTCTTCATCGAAAACAGAATGCGCGCCCGCTACGGGCTCGACGGTGTACCGCTGATCATCGACATCCACGAACGCAAGCAGCGCCGCTCCGAGCGTTGACGCACTCGGGCGCTGCAGGACGTCGGTCCTCGCGATGCGCCGCTGTCGCTACGCTGCCTTCTCTATGAGCCAAGAAAACAGCTTTCTCTTCACCTCCGAATCGGTCACCGAAGGCCATCCCGACAAGGTTGCCGACCAGATCTCTGACGCAATCCTCGACGCGATTCTCGCGCAGGATTCGTTCGCCAAGGTGGCCTGCGAGACGCTCGTAAACAACAACCTTGTTGTCGTCGCAGGCGAGACCTCGTTCGACGTTTCGAAGATCGACGTCGACAAGATCGTACGCGACAAGATTCGCGAGATCGGTTACGTCGGTTTCGACAAAGACTTTGATGCAGATAACCCCGAGCTCGAGATT
>JAEMTR010000039.1:0-261 GCA_016462245.1 Solirubrobacteraceae bacterium | reverse complement strand
ACCGACTCGTCGCGCAGTCGGCCGACATCGCTCAGGGCGTTGACGAAGCGAAAGAGGCGCGTGAAGGCGACGAAGATCCGCTCGACAAGGCCGGCGCCGGCGACCAAGGAATGATGTTCGGCTACGCCACGAACGAAACCGAGTCGATGATGCCACTAGCAGTGCACCTAGCGCATCGGCTCGCTGAAAAACTGACCGAAGTTCGCAAGAACGGCACGCTCGACTACCTGCGGCCGGACGGCAAGACGCAGGTCAGCGTCC
>JAEMTR010000038.1:6544-10400 GCA_016462245.1 Solirubrobacteraceae bacterium | reverse complement strand
CGCCAACGCCTGGGAGCCATGGGGATTCGGCAGCGACATCTTGATGCTGGCCGTAATCCTCGGCGCGATCGGGCTTGGGGTCCTACTGATCGCTGGCAGCAGCCGCGCCGTCGTGCTAGCCGGGGCGCTGCTCGCGCTCGGCGTAATCGGCACGCTGCTGGTGCTGCTGCACATCCTCAGCGGCCCGCAGCCAAGTGATCTCGTGGATGTCCAGCCGATCGCTTGGCTGGGGGCGCTATCGGCACTGCTGATCCTCGCTGGTGGTTACCTCAGCTTTGATTACGCGCAGCACAGCGCGCCGCAGCAGCCGAAGTCAAAGGCCAAGCCGCAGGCGACGCCGGAGCCGCGGCCGCAGCCGCAGCCGCAGCGACGACCGAAACCCGACAGTCGCGCCGGGCTCTGGGACGACGCCGACTTCGAATAAGGCAGCTAACGGCGGGTTTCAGCAGCGGCCAAATTCCCGCTCTGTGCGGGAAAATCTGAAAGATCCCGTTCAGCAGGGGCGATTTACAGGGAACGGTCGTAGGATCCCGACGGGTCCTTAGCCCTCCGGCTTGGACCCTCTTTATTTGTGGACTCAATGAACCCCTCAATCCGCGGAAATTACGACTCCGGCGAAGACTTCGTTCTCGAGTACGGTGAGCTTCGCTTCACCTTCAACGAGCGCGACTTCTCGGAGCGCAGCCAGCAGGCCGCCCACCGCCTCGGCTTCGTCGCTGGCAGCCTCGATGGGAACGAACTCGAAGACCTCGTAAACCTCGCCGTCAACGGTGAGATTCAGCAGCCTTCTTCAGACCTCGGCGAGCACGTAAACGACTGCTGGCCGGAGCTCGTCGGCCCCGCCGACCGCTCGCTGGTTCATTGGCTGCGTCGCCTGATCTTCCGCTCCGCTTGGCTTGACCAGCGCGTGATGGAGGGCGAGCTTGACGTCCGTTACGACGAGCAGGCCCGCTCCTTCACCTACGTGCAGCCCGACCGCGATGATGAACCGGTCGAGCTGGCGCCCGAGCCCTCGTGGGGCCGGGTCGCCTACATTCCGCGCTCAGCAGCTCCTTAAGCGCTAGCTGAGCAGGTTGCTGCGCAGCGTCTTGCTCTTAGCCTTGTCGACGGCCGGATCGCCGATCTTGCCGCCGTCCTGTGAGACGAGGAAGATCAGCGTCGTTTCGCCGCCGACCGGCTCACGTGAAGCAGCGAGAACGGTCAACGAACCGGCATCAGGAACGTTGCGAGCGGCGCCGAGCGCCTTGCGCGCAGCGTGAGCATCAAGGTCGTCGATCGAATCGATCACAACGGCGCTGTGGCCGCCCTTCGCGGTCACCTTGCGGGCTGACTCAATTGTGCGATCGATCGCCTTGGCCTGCGAGTCGGCCGAGGCCGTCAGCGTTTCAACCGCAGCCGGCTCAATTCCAGCGGCAACCCATTCGGCGCGCTCCTCAGGCCTAGCGCCTGCGAGCACTACCGACAGCTCAACCTCTTCGATTGCTGCCAGCTCGGCGGCGAGCATGCGAAGAGTCGTGCTGCGGCCGCTGGCAAACGGGCCGATGACGCTGACGCGTGATCCACGCCCAAACGGCGCGCTTGACGCGATCGTCTTCAGCGTTGAGCTCCTTGAGGAAAAGCCGATCTTCTGAGTTGGGAAGCCAGCCTCGAGTTTGTCGAACGGCGTGCCGACCGAAACCTCGTCGGCCGAGCTGCCGTTGATTGTGACGACGCGGACTAGCGACGGGTAGCGCTCCGAGCGGCGCGCGGGGCGCGCCGGGCCGGCAACCTTGTCACCGGACTTCAGCTCGCAGCGACGGACCTGCGCTGCGGAGACGTAGACATCATCGTCGCTCTGGCCGGGTGGCTTGACGCGAACGAAGGCTGAACCGTTGCCGAGCACTTCGATCGTGCCTTCAACCTCAGTTTCGGTGCCGTCGGAGCCGCGCTCGGAGCGCGAACCGCCGCGGCCACCGCTGCGGCCGCCTTCTGAGCGTGACGAACTACCACCGCGCGAGCTGCCGCCTTCGCGGCCGCCGCTGCGTGAGCTGCTGGAGCCGCTGCGCCGTGAGCGCGAGCGCGCTGGCTTCTCGGCGGCCTCATCGCCAGCGTCGTCATCGACCGGCTCTGGCTCAGGGTCTGGGCCTGGGTCGCCGCCCTGATCGATGATGATCGCCTTTACGAGATCGGCTTTGCGCATGCGGCGATAGCCTTCGATGCCGAGCTCGGACGCGATCGCGTGAAGGTCGGCAAGCGGACTGCCCTCTAGGGCGTCACGGGAAAAAACAGACATTTACTTCTCCTTAGGTTGAGTGAGGATCGGTTGGCACTCCAGCCGCGTTGTGACAGCGGCCAGCGATCCGTTGCGTTCACAACAGTAGCGCTCAGCGCTGACGCGTGTAATGAAGGAAGAGGAAGCTCTCACTGCGCCAAACGTTTTCGAGCTCCAAGCCAAGCGGCGGCTCGAAGGCCTCTCCGCTGAGCAAAGTCGGCGCCGATCCAGCAACCAGCAGTGGCGAAACCGTGAAGATGAAGTCGTCGATTAGACCCTCCGCTGCGAGCGCCCGCAGCAACGTTGGGCCGCCCTCGCTCAGCAGCGTGCGCACACCATGGTTGGCGTAGAGATCTTCAAGGCAGCCGGCCAGCGTCAGCTCGCCCGGCCCTGAACGAGCAACGGTTAGCTCGGCGCCGCGAGCCTCAATCGGTAAGTCGGATTCGGTGTAGACGACGATCCGTTGACCTTGCTGGGCGAACAGCTCTAGCTCGGCAAGCCCCGGACTCAGCCGCCGTGAAATCGTCGCCGCGATCGGTTCGGCGGGAAGTCCGGCGGCGATCCGTCGCTCACGGTGGTCCGCGTCGAGCAGCGTTGAGTAGCGCTCGTCGATCAGAGTGGTTGGTCCGATCAGGATCGCGTCGACGTTGCAGCGCAGCTCGCGCAGCACGGCGCGGTCGGCAGGACTTCCTAGCCCGCCGGCGCGCCCTTCGACCGCCGCGCGGCCGTCGGCTGAGCCGATCATCGCCGCCACCACGCGCGGGCGACTGGACTCTGCGTCCGGGCCAGCAAGGGCGAGCTGCGCGACTAGGCCGACGGCATCAAGCGACGCTCCGGCAGAAAGCAGTTCGAACTCTTCACTCACGTCAGCGATGCTACGCCAGCTGCCCCGGTCAGGCCGCTTTGACCTTGGCTTTGACCTTGGAAGTAAAGACGGCTTTGTTACCGGCCCTGTCGGTGGCCGTAACCGTCACGGTCAGATTGCCGCTGCGCAGGAAGCTATGCGGCAGCCTGAAGGCGGTCTTCTTCGACGTTACCGATGGCGAACCGTCGCCGAAGTTGATCTTGACCGTCGCCAGCCCCGACCCCTGCGGCGGCTGAGCGTCGATCGCGGTTCCCGAGACCATGACGCCAAAGCCCGATCTGCTCAATTTGACCTTCAACTTCGGAATCGTCGTGTCGATCTTAAGGTCGCCCAGCGATGAGGAGACGACCTGCCCGGATCGGTCAAAGCTCTCGACCCGCCACTTGTGCGTGCCTTCGGCCAGCGCGCTAACCGGCGTGAAGGCTGTAGTTGTTGATGTTCCAGCCAACTTCTGGTCGATGTAGACGCGATACCCGAGCGCAGGCCAGCCGCGCGACGAGGCCCACCAGCTGAGCGGCGGCAGCACGCTGCTGCGCCAGAAAGCGTTGCCAATAAGCCGAACCGGCTTTGGCGGCAGCGAGAAGGAAGCAACCGCAACGCTGCGCGAACCGAGCGGCCCCTGCGTGAAGGCGATCACGCTGTCGCCGTAGCGGTCGGTTGCGAGGTCGAGCCCACCAGCGGCTTCAACGGCGCCAAAGGCAGGAACCGAATGTGTCGTCGCGGCGCCAAAAGCGGGCGGC
>JAEMTR010000038.1:0-6534 GCA_016462245.1 Solirubrobacteraceae bacterium | reverse complement strand
ATGATCTCCTGCCCAGGAGCCTGAAGCCAAGCGCTTACACCAAATTGATCAACCGCAAAAGTGCTTGCTGCGGTGGCGTCCTGCGCAGGCGAGCTGCCAAGCGCGGTCGCGCCAGTGACTGCGCTGCGCCGAATGATCGAAGCCCAGATCGTGCCATCGGCGGCTTGCACGGTGATGATTCCCGAACCGCGATCGTTGGTCGCGACAGTTGGCCCGGCGCCAGCGCCGATCGCTGCGCCGCCGGCCAGCGCCTTTGGCGCCTCAAGCGTCGAAGCGCGCAGGCGCCGCACAACAGCGCGGCGCGCGCCATCGGCAAAGCTCTGCGAGAAGACAACCCAAGCGAAGCTTGAATCGCCTTGCATCGCGATTGCCGGGCGGTCGGCCGAGCCGCCGACCTGGCCGTCAAGGCTCTCGGCGGCGGCGCTCATCACGACGCTCGAAAAAGCGCCGCGTACCAATCGGCGCACACCGATCCGCGTTGTCGCTCCGTCGGCCTCGCCGAAGGCGACAACGCCGGTCCCGTCGGCCGAAGTTGAAACCTTTGGCGCCAGCTCTGGAGTAGAACCGGCGCTACTGGCCGGGTTGATGTTGGCGGCGCCCGTGTAGACCGTGTAGTTGCTGACGCGGCCTGGAAGATAGGCGGCGCGAACGCTGCCGTTCTCGGCCCAGGCGAGATAGGCGACGCCAGTTATCGGCGCCATGTCAAGCGACGGTGAGTTGGCGCCTGGGCCACCGAGCTGCTGCGGCGCCGAGAACGGCTGCCCGGGCGCAATCTGCACGCGCGCCCAAAGCCCTGCGCTATTGGCATAGACGACGGTCATGCGGCCGCCGTTGGAGATTCCGGCGACGGGCTTGCCGATTACCGCTGGCTGGCCGGGGTCAACCCGGACGGGGGTCTGAGGAGCGCCCGAAGCCAGCATGCTGATGAAGGCGTGGTCGGCGCCTTCATCGCTGCGCACATAGCTGACAACAGCGCTGCTGTCGAAGGCCATTTCGACGTCGCCGAGCAAGGAGACCCCGGTCGAGGGGCCATCGACTATCAGCGCCGGAGCAAACGTGCCGTCGGCCGACGCCCGCGCAGCGGTCGCCAAGCCCAGCGTGAGGAGAACCGCGCAGGTGGAAGCTAGCCCACGCTTCGATCGGGAAAGCGGCATCTAGCAAAGGCTACGCAGTCGGCGCGACGTTGGCGACGATTCCCTCGGCAGCGGCCTCAGCGCTGAAGTTCGCCACCTCAGCTTCAACGCGTGCCTCATCCCAGCCAAGTTCACCGGCCATCGCCTGCGCAGCGCGGCGTGCGACCGCGTCGTCATCGGCGGTTACCTCTCTGGCCGCCAGCAGCGCAACGCGGCTGCGGCGCAGCAGCGCGTCACCAACGCTCCGCGCCTGCTCATGGCGCGCAGCGAAGACGACCTCGGCGAGCAGATCGGTCGGCCCGTCGGCCACGATTGGCTGCGCCAGCTCGCCGCGCTCGGCGGCTACTGCCAGCACGTCGCGCGCGCGGTAGCCGTAGCGGCCAGCGAGCTGCTCATAGGCCTCTTCGGGGACGCCTTCGACCCGTGGCAGATCCTTCGCTTCAATCGCCTGCCCGAGCGGGATCTCCTCGGTGCGGCAGGGAGCATCGCGCGAATCACGTTCGACGATTCGGTCAACCGCCATCTTGCCCATCCGCCGCCAGGTCGTCAGCTTGCCGCCTGTGATCGTGATCATCCCGTTGCTGGTCTCGTAAAGCTCGGCGCGGCGTGAAATGTCAACCGACTTCTTCGGATCGCCGGTCGCTATCAGCGGCCGCACTCCGGCAAAGGCGCCGCTTACGTCGCTGGCGTCGAAGTCGGTCGCGAAGAACTCGTTTGTCGCGTCGAGCAGGTATTCGATGTCGGAGACCGCCGGACTGACGTGATCGAGCTCGGTCTCGTCGTAGTCGTTGTCGGTCGTCCCGATCAGCGTCGAGCCAAGCCACGGCAGCGCGAAGATTGAGCGCCCCTCCCCAGCCGGCACGATCACGCCGTCATTGAGCGGCAGTTTCGCGTTCGAAATCGTGATGTGCGTTCCGCGACTGGGCCGAATCACCGGCAGGTCAGCTTCATCGTGAAGGTCATCGGGGCGTAGCCGGTCGGCCCAAACACCGGTCGCGTTGACGACGTTGTCTGCCTCGATCTCGAACTGACTTCCGCTCTCGACGTCGCGCACCGCGATTCCTCGCGCGCGGCCGTTCTTCTCCACAAGGCCGGTCGCTTCAACGCGGTTGGCGCAGACCGTGCCGAACCTCTCAGCTTCCTCGAGCGCCGTCAGCACGAGCCTTGAATCGTCGGTCTGGCAGTCGTAGAAGAGGTAGCCGCCGGTCGGGTTACGGGGGGCGAGCGCGGGCACTCGTTCAACGACCTCTGCCCCATCGATCATCCGATGGCGCTCGGGCGACCAGTCGGCGCCGAACGGATCGTCATCCTCACCGTCGCGCTTGCGCCGCCCACGCAATTTATCGACCGCCATCACGTCATAGAGGTTGAGTCCCACCCCGAGCCTGCGGTCCGGCCGTTCGCCGTCAAAGGCAGGCACAATCATCGGCAGTGGCTTGACTAGGTGTGGTGCCAAACGAACCATGATCTGGCGCTCCAGCAGCGCTTCGCGGACAAGCCCGAGATCGAACTGCTGCAGGTAGCGCAGCCCGCCGTGAACGAGCTTCGATGAACGGCTCGATGTTCCCGAAGCGAAGTCAGCGCGCTCAATCAGCGCAACCGTGTAACCGCGCGTCGCGGCGTCGAGCGCAACGCCAGCGCCAGTAATGCCACCGCCGATCACGACGACGTCAAAGTGCTGACTGGCGAGCTGTTCGAGGGCTTTGCTGCGTTCAATCATCTCGCGTTAGTCTCGCAGCCACTGCGGGCGGCGGGCACCAGCTTGGCGCGCTACAGCGCCGTTAGCTCGCTCGTGATTTCAGCGACCGAGCTCTTCGCGTCGCCAAAGAGCATCGAAGTCATCGGCTCGAAGTAGAGCTCGTTTTCGATTCCGGCGAAGCCTGGGTTCATCGAACGCTTCAGCACGATCACTGATTTTGACTCGTTGACGTTGAGGATCGGCATGCCGTAGATCGGCGAGTCGGAATTGGTGTTGGCGGCCGGGTTGGTGACGTCGTTGGCGCCGATCACGAGCGCCACGTCGGTGCGGCTGAACTCAGGGTTGATCTCATCCATCTCTTTGAGCTGGTCATAAGGGACGTCGGCCTCGGCCAGCAGCACGTTCATATGACCCGGCATGCGGCCCGCGACCGGATGGATTGCGTACTTCACTTCAACGTTGCGCTTTTCAAGTTCGCTTGCCAGCTCACGCACGGCATGCTGTGCCTGCGCGACGGCCATTCCGTAGCCGGGAACGATTACGACCTGGCGCGCGAAGGCCATCTGAATTGCCGCGTCGGCGGCGCTCGTCGCGCGAACCGTGCCGCCGTTCTCGCCGGCTCCTTCTGCTCCAACTTCGCCGCCACCGCCACCAAAACCACCGGCGATGATGCTGGGGATCGAGCGGTTCATCGCGTCGGCCATCAGCCGCGTCAGGATCGTGCCCGAGGCGCCGACGATCATGCCGGCGACGATCAGCGCCGTGTTGTTGAGCGCCAGTCCGGTGGCGGCGGCAGAAAGGCCGGTTAAGGCGTTCAGCAGCGAGATCACAACCGGCATATCTGCGCCGCCGATCGGCAGCACGACGAAGAGCCCGAGCAGCGCTGAGGCGATCAGCAAGACGAGGATGTAAACCGTCGCCGTCTCGCCGCTGGCAATTGCAGCCGCCGAGCCGACTGCAATTAGCAGCAGCAGCAGGTTCAATGGCTGCTGCAGGCGGCCTGCACCGATCGGGTGACCGGGGAGAATCTCCTGCAGCTTGGCGAAGGCAATGTTTGAGCCCCAGAAGCTGACCGAGCCGACTATCGCCGCGAAGAGCGAGGGAATGATGAAGGTCAGCGGCTTATCGGCAAAGCCAGCGCTGTCATTGAACTCGGCCCATGCGATCAGCGCGATGGCGCCGCCACCGACGCCGTTGAAGAGCGCCACCATCTGCGGCACGGCAGTCATTTTGACGCTGCGCGCTGAAGGGATGCCGATGATCGTGCCGATGATCAGCGCGATGAAAATCAGAACCCAATTGCCCATCCCGTCGATCAGGAACGTCGCAAGCACCGCGATCCCCATTCCGACCGCGGCGATGCGGTTGCCGCGGACCGCTGTGCGCGGCCCGGTAAGCCCGCTTAGCCCGTAGATGAAGAGGCTGAAAGCGACGATGTAAAGCACGGCGATCAGCTCGCTGGAATGGATCAAGGAGGTTGCGAGCGGGGCGCTCATTTCTGCTCCTCATCATCCTGTTTGACCGGCGCCGGCTTGCTCTTGAACATCTCCAGCATGCGGTCTGTAACGAGGAAGCCGCCGACTACGTTGATCGTGCCGAAGACGATCGCAATCATCAGCAGCCCCTTGTCGAGAGTGCTCAAATCCTCGCCGAGGCCGAGCACGATGATGCCGCCAAGGACAACGATTCCGTGGATTGCGTTGGTGCCGGACATCAGTGGCGTGTGCAGCGTGTTCGGGACCTTTGAGATCACGGCGTAGCCGACGAAGCCGGCCAGCACGAGAATCGCGACGTTGGTGATGAACACGGCCGTTGCCTCCTATACGCCGGCGGCGCCTTCGACCGCCGCCTTCGCTCCGGGGTGGACAATCTCGCCGCTCTTGGCGATGCAGGAACCGCTGATGATCTCATCCTCAAAGTCGGGCTCCAGCGTCGTCGCCGCGCCCTCGTCGCCATCGTTGATCATTAGGTCGAGCAGCGCCAGCACGTTGCGCGCGTAGAGCTGTGAGGAGTGCTCCGGCATCTGCGCCGGGAGGTTCAGCGGCGAGAGAATCGTGACGCCGTCGATGATCGTCTTCTCGCCGGCAACTGTCAGCTCGCAGTTGCCGCCGCTCTCACCGGCGAGGTCAACGATCACTGAGCCGGCGCGCATCCCCTCGACGGCTGCGGCGGAGATCAGCTTCGGCGCCGGGCGACCGGGAACCAAGGCGGTTGTGATCACAACGTCGAATCCTGTGATCGCCTCGTTCAGCGCCTGCTGCTGGGCGGCGCGCTCCTCGTCTGAGAGCTCACGCGCGTAGCCGCCATCACCAGAGGCTTCGATACCAAGATCGAGGAACGACGCTCCGAGCGATTCAACCTGTTCGGAAACCTCTGGGCGAACGTCGTAGCCGGTCACGACGGCGCCGAGCCGGCGTGCGGTTGCCAGAGCCTGCAAACCGGCGACGCCGGCGCCGAGGACGAGAACCTTGGCCGGCGGGATTGTTCCGGCAGCGGTCATCAACATTGGGAAGAAGCGCGTTAGCTCCTCGGCGGCGATGATCACGGCTTCGTAGCCAGCGACGTTGCTCTGCGATGAGAGCGCGTCGATCGCCTGCGCGCGGCTGATCCGCGGAACCGCTTCCATCGCGAAGGCCGTCACTTTGGCGTCGCGCGCAGCGACCGCTGTCGGCGCGCTTGTCAGCGGCGCGAGGAAACCGATCAGCAGCGAACCCTCGTTCATCGAAGCGATCTGCTCTGGCTGCGGCGGCGCGATCGTGATCACGACGTCGGACTTCCAAACCTCGGCGGAATCAACGATCACCGCTCCAGCCTCTTCGAAGGCGGCGTCGCTAATCAACGCGCGTTCACCGGCGCCGCGCTCAATCGCAAGCTCAATCCCACGGCCGCTGAGTTTGCGCACGACCTCAGGGACTAGGGCAACACGTCGCTCATCAGGATCGTGTTCTGTCGGGACGGCAATACGCATCGAGCAGCGAAAGTTAGACGATTGAGTGGCGGCGGCGACTCGCCCCTTGCTGCTCTGGCGCGGAGAAGCTCACCGCCGGACGATCCTGATCGGAAGCGGCCGCTTGGCAAGCGCCGCGAGCGACTGCGAGGTGACCCAAACCGGCGTTGCCGAGCTGCTCTGCGAGTAGCGGACATACCCGCCTGAAGTCTGGAGCGAACGGATGTAGCTGAGCGGCGAGCGGGCGCCGCCTCGCCGTTGATAGTCGGGGTTGCGGCCTACGGCGACGAGCGCTTGAACGGCCAGCGCCGTCGACTGCGCATTCGATCGGCCGCCCGACTGAAGTGGGTAGCCGCCATCACGGTTCTGGCGCGCGGCCAGGTATCGAGCCGCTCTTTGCGCGGCCCTGCCGCGACCGAGCCCCCCGGCAGCGATCGCCTGCACCGCGCCGGCCGTGTCGTCGATCGAGCTTGCGCCGCCTCGGCGTGCGTAGTTGAAGCCACCATCTCGGTTCTGGCGCCGCGTGATCCACGCTGCCGCCTTGCGGACCGGGCTGCCCGAAGCCCGGCGACCGCTGGCGCGCAGAGCGAGCAGGCCGTAGGAGGTCAGGTTGATTAGTCCAGCGAACGATCCGTCGGCCCGCTGGCTGCGCTTTAGCCGCGTCAGCAGGCCGCCGGTTGATGGGCTCATCCCAGCGGCAGCTAACGCCAAAGCCGTGCGTTCGATGTCGGCGGTCGTCTTTGCGCGCGTTGCCC
>JAEMTR010000184.1 GCA_016462245.1 Solirubrobacteraceae bacterium | reverse complement strand
TCACGCGCGACGTCTCCGGCGAAGGCGTGCAGCAGGCGCTGCTGAAGATCCTCGAAGGAACTAGCGCCAGCGTGCCGCCGCAGGGTGGGCGCAAGCACCCGCACCAGGAATTCCTGACGATCGACACGACCAACATCCTCTTCATCTGCGGCGGTGCCTTCGCCAATCTCGACAAGGTGATCGAGAAGCGCGTCGGCCATAAGGGGATCGGCTTTGGCGCCGCAATCTCAGCCCGCAGCGAACATGACCCAGGCAAGATTTTCGCCCAGTGCCTTCCCGAGGACCTCGTCAACTACGGCCTGATCCCTGAGTTCATTGGCCGCCTGCCGGTCACCAGCGCCGTCCATCAGTTGACGCGTGAGGACTTGATCTCAATCCTGACCGAGCCGCGCAACGCGCTGACAAAACAGTTCCAGACCTTCTTCGCATTCGACGGCATTGAGCTGGTCTTCGCCGACGACGCGCTGGACTGCGTTGCCGACAAGGCGCTGGAGCGCGAAACCGGCGCCCGCGGCCTCCGCTCAATCATCGAAGATGTTCTACTCGAGGTTCAGTTCGAGCTGCCTTCTCGTGGCGACGTGAAGAAATGCGTCGTCACGCGCGAGTCGGTAGAGAAGGGCTTCCCTCCAACGCTTGTGACCGAATCGGTCGACGACGACCGCGATCAAGATCAACAGCTACCAGAGGCAAGCTAGAGCGATGAAGCCGAACCTCAAGGCAATCCCTTGGATGGCCGCGATGCAGGCAACGATGGTCGTCACCGACCACTGGCGCCGGATCGACCCGAAAGATCGTTCGAAGGCTCTGAAGACGCTCGCTGATTCGCGCGGCCTGCCGAACAGAATGACGAACGCGCAGCGTGAGCACCTGATCGAAGTCGCTCGCAAGATCGATCACCGCGGCTTGATCGCCGACCTCACCCCGATCCCCGTTCCGGGGCTTCGCGGTGGCCGCAAGAAGGGCTGAACACCCGCCCGGCGCCGCGCGCGCCGTAGACTCAGCCGCCGTGCCTGACTTCGCTGATAAGACGCGCTTCGAGCCGGCTGAGGCCGAGCCCCAGATGATGCAGCGCTGGCTGGACTCGGGCCTCTTCCACGGCAAGGCGCAAGGAACTGCCGCCGAGAACTACTCGATTGCGATTCCGCCGCCGAACGTGACCGGCGCGCTGCACATGGGCCACGCGCTCAACGGCTCGATTCAAGACACGCTGATTCGCTTCCACCGCATGCGCGGCAAAAACACGGAGTGGATCCTCGGCACAGACCACGCTGGGATCGCCACGCAGACACAGGTTGAAAAGAAACTGGTCGAAGAAGGCAGCTCGCGTGAAGAGCTTGGCCGCGACGCATTCGTTGAGCGCGTCTGGGAGTGGCGCGAACAGTTCGGCGGCACGATCATCGAGCAGTTCGGCCGCCTCGGCGCTTCCTGCGACTACGAACGCGAACGCTTCACGCTCGACGAGGGCTACGAGCGCGCAGTGCGCCAAGTCTTCTGCGACCTCTACGAGGACGGCGCGATCTACCGCGATCAATACCTCGTCAACTGGGACCCAGGCAGCCAGTCGGCGATCTCCGACCTTGAGGTTGAGGAGCGCGAGGTAACCGACACGCTCTTTGAAATCGCCTACCCGCTGGCTGACGGCAGTGGCGAAGTCGTAGTCGCGACGGTGCGGCCGGAGACGATGCTCGGCGACAGCGCCGTCGCAGTCAATCCGAGCGACGAGCGCTTCAAACACTTGATTGGCCAGCGCGTCAAATTGCCTTTGACGGAGCGCGAACTGGAGATCATCGGCGACGACTACGTCAAGACAGATTTCGGTACCGGCGCGCTGAAGATCACGCCCGCGCACGACCCAAACGACTTTGAGATCGGCCGCCGCCACGGCCTCGACGAGATCATCGTGATCGGCGAAGACGGCGCGATGACGGAGCTGGCTGGCGAGTTTGCTGGGCTGAAGGCGGCAGATGCGCAGGTCGCCGTTGTCGCTGCGCTGCGCGAACAGGGGCTGCTCCGCGGCGAAGAGCCTTACGACCACGCTGTGCCGTTCTCACACCGTTCAGGAGAGCGGATCGAGCCGCTGATCTCGCTGCAGTGGTTCATGAAGATGGACGAGCTTGCTCCGCCGGCGATCGAGGCCGTCAACGATGGGCGCGTCAAGATTCATCCGCCGAGCCAATCGAAGCGCTACACCGACTGGCTCGAGGAGATCCGCCCTTGGTGCATCTCACGCCAGCTCTGGTGGGGTCACAGGCTGCCGGTCTGGTACCGCGGCGAGGAAACCTACGTTGGAATGGAAGAGCCAGAAGGCGACGGCTGGGTCCACGAGGAGGACGTGCTCGACACCTGGTTTAGCTCCGCGCTGTGGCCTTTCGCAACGCTCGGCTGGCCTGACGAAACGCCGGAATACAGGGCTTTCTACCCGACTGACGTGCTCTCGACGGCGCGCGACATTCTCTTCCTCTGGGTCGCGCGAATGGTGATGATGGGGCTCCGTTTCACCGGCGACGTTCCGTTCAGCGACGTTTACGTTCACTCCGTGATCCAGGCCCCGGACGGGCGGCGGATGAGCAAGTCGCTGGGCACGGGCATCGATCCGATCACGGAGATCGACGAGCACGGCGCCGATGCTGTTCGCTTCGGCCTGCTGGCGATGTCCTCGACGCAGGACGTGCGCTACTCACGCGAGCGCGTTGAGCAAGGCCAGGCGCTCGCGAACAAGCTCTTCAACGCTTCGCGCTTCGTGCTTTTGAACGTTGGCGACGATGT
>JAEMTR010000037.1 GCA_016462245.1 Solirubrobacteraceae bacterium | reverse complement strand
GCACGCCTGTCCCGCCTGAGGTTGTGGCACAGGTCGCAGAACACCCCGGCATCGTTAACGGCCGCGCCGTGAGTCTTGACTGAGGGCCAGCGCTAACGCGGTTCGCAACCCCACCTAATCCGGGGCGGTTTGCGCGCATCGCCTCACAGTCAGCCTCGGCGCCGGGCTATCTCCTCGCAGCACCGCGCGCGCCCCGATTGCGGCATTCGCGTTTCGTTGGCCGCGCGCTTCGTCTTCGCCTACTCAAGATGATTCCGACAAAGCGCCGTAGTGGATTCTCGCGCGGAGTAGTCGCTAGCCGTTATTGTTCGGTTTCTGCCAAAGAGAGGGGGGTGCGGTGAGTGAAACGGACGTAGCGCTGCGCGGACTAACGAAGCGCTTCGGCGAGATGGTTGCCGTTGACAACCTCGACCTCGACATTCCTCAAGGCGGCTTCTTCGCCCTGCTTGGGCCTTCGGGCTGCGGAAAGACAACGACGCTACGGATGATCGGCGGCTTCGAGGAGCCGACGGCAGGAACGATCGAACTTGCCGGCAAGGAGATCACCCAGCAGCCGCCACACAAGCGCGACGTCAACACCGTCTTTCAGAGCTACGCGCTTTTTCCGCACATGACTGTTGCCGAGAACGTGGCCTTCGGTCTGGAACGAAAGAAAGTCGACAAAGCTGAACGCAAGACACGGGTCGCCGAAGCGCTTGAACTCGTTGAGCTCAGCTCGCTCGCGTCGCGGCGCCCAACGCAGATGTCCGGCGGTCAACAGCAGCGCGTGGCACTGGCACGCGCGCTCGTCAACCGGCCGCGCGCATTGCTGCTCGACGAGCCTCTCGGCGCGCTCGATCTGCGTCTGCGCAAGCAGCTGCAGCTTGAGCTCAGTCAGATCCAGCGCGACGTAGGGATCACCTTTATCCACGTCACGCACGATCAGGAAGAAGCGATGACGATGGCCGATACGATCGCGGTAATGCGCGACGGCCGGATCGACCAGCTCGGCTCGGCAACAGAGCTTTACGACCACCCGCGGACAGCTTTTGTTGCCAACTTCCTTGGCAATTCCAACCTGATCGATGCCGACGTCGTATCCAACTCCGGCGCCTTCGCAGAAGTCGACGCCGACGGCGGTGCTCGCTTGCGGGTGCCGTCCGAGCCGGTCGCCGCTGCCGGCTCGGCGCAGATTCGAATTGGCGTTAGGCCCGAAAAGATGACGCTCGCGCCAGCCAACGGAGACTCGGCTGCCACCGACTCGAACGCATTGCTCGGCCACATCGTCGACGCTGCCTACATCGGCCTGGCCACTCAATATGTCGTCCACACCGACGGCGGAGCAGATCTTCAAGTCTTTGTTCAGAACAGTGCCAACGGAACGAGCGGTTTAGAAGAGGGCGACCGGGTTGTCGCCAGCTGGGATCCAGAACATACTTTTGTTGTCGAAAGGGAGGAACCAAATGCCGGATGAATCACTAGACCATTTCTTCGATCGGCTCGTCAGCGGTGAGCCGATCTCAAGGCGCTCAGTACTGCGCAGGATGGCCGCAAGCGGCATTGCCGTCGGCAGCGCGAGCGCGTTTCTTGCTGCCTGCGGTGGCGTCGAAGGCAGCAGCTCCAACAAAGAAGAGGTCGACACCAGCAATGTGAACCACCCGAAAGCGCCGATCGGCACGCTCGTCTTCTCGAATTGGCCGCTCTACATTGACGAAAAAGTGATCCCCGGCTGGGAGAAGGCCAACGACGCAAAGATGCGTTATCTGGAGGATTACAACGACAATGAAGAGTTCTACGCCAAGGTCCGGCAAGAGCTCGAGCAAGGGCAGGGGATTGGCCGCGATCTCGTTGCACCGACCGATTGGATGGCCGGACGATGGATCGATCAGGGCTATGCGATCCCGATCGACAAGAAGAATGTGCCCAACGCCAAGAACCTGCTGCCGAGCCTGCAGAACCCGCCGTTCGACAAGAACCGTGATTTCACGCTGCCTTGGCAATCGGGCATCACCGGCATCGGCTACGACCCTACGAAAACGGGACGCAAATTGAACAGCATCAACGACCTCTTCGATCCTGCCTTCAAAGGGCGGGTTTCAATGTTCAGCGAGTGGCGCGACTCGGCCGGGCTGGTAATGCTGGGCCAAGGAGTTGACTCAAGCAAGGCAACCAAAGCGCAGTGCTCGGCGGCGATTGAAAAGATCAACGAAGAGAACGAGAAGGGCCAGATCCGCCGCTTCACTGGGAACGACTACACGAAGGACCTGGCTGCTGGAAACCTCTGGGCATGCGTCGCTTGGTCCGGCGACCTCGTTCAGCTCAAGGCCGACAACCCCAACCTTGAGTTTCTCGTTCCCGATGACGGCGGGATGAGCTGGTCGGACAACATGCTGATCCCGCAGGGCGCAAAGACGCCGTACGGAGCGGAGACGTTCATGAACTACGTCTACGACCCGGTTGCAGCTGGCGTCATTGCTGAGTACGTCAACTACTTCTGCCCAGTCGACGGCGTGCAAGAGCTGGTCGCTAAGAAGAATCCTGAGCTGGCGAAGAACCAGCTGATCTTCCCTGACCAGGCGACGCTCGACAAGCTCTATTCATATCCGTCGCTCAGTGCGGCCGACGAGCGCGAGCTGACCGCGCAGATGCAGAAGGTGACGGGGGCGTGAGTTCGAGCGGGGAGGCGGCAGCTCCTCGCTCGGGGGGATGGCTGACGCTGCGGCGGCGCAAGAGTTTGCTGCCGCTGGCGTTGGTGATCCCTGGCTTGCTTTGGCTAATTCTCTTCTATGCGATTCCGATCGTCTCGCAGCTTTGGATCTCGCTGCAGACCGGAAACCCTGATGACGGTTTCGCGCAGACTTGGAATTGGGCTATCTACGGCGATTCGATCTCCGAGTACTCGGAGCAGATGTTGCGCTCGCTCCAATACGCCGGCACGGCGACGATCGCCTGTTTGATCATCGGCTTTCCACTCGCCTATTTCATGGCGTTTAAGGCTGGACGCTGGCGCAACCTCTTCCTGCTGCTGGTGATCCTGCCGTTCTTCACCAGTCTGATCGTGCGCACGGTCGCGTGGCAGACGATCCTGACTGATGACAGCTGGATCACCAACGCGCTCAAAACGGTCGGCCTGCTGCCGCAGGATGGTCGGCTCCTTGCCACCAGTTTCGCCGTGATCGCTGGCATCACCTACAACTTCCTGCCCTTCATGGTGCTCCCGCTCTACGCCTCACTGGAGCGGATGGATCGGACTCTTGTCGAAGCTGCCACCGATCTTTACGCCAGCCGTTGGACCGCCTTTCGCAAGATCACACTGCCGCTCGCCGGCCCTGGAATCTTCGCGGGTGTACTTCTAACGTTCATTCCCGCGATCGGTGATTACATCAACGCTCAGCTGCTCGGTACGTCGCAGCAATACATGATCGGCAACGTGATTCAGTCGCAGTATCTCGTCGTCCGCGAATATCCGACTGCGGCGGCGCTTTCGTTCATCATGATGGTCGTCGTTCTGATCATCATCGCCGCCGCTGCGCGCCTGATAGGCACAAAAAAGCTCTCTGAAGCGGCTGTCGCGTGAGGACTCCTTTCGACCGCCTACGCGACGGGCTGCTCGGCGTGTGGTCGCTGGGCGCCGTCGTTTTCCTGTTCGTGCCGATCTTCGTGATCGTGCTGTTCTCGTTCAACGATAATCAGGGCCGGTTTAACTTCACTTGGCAGGGCTTCACGTTGCGCCACTGGGCCGACCCGTTCGGCGTCGAGGGGCTCCAGCAGGCTTTCGTCACTTCGCTCGGACTCGCTGCGCTCACAACAATCATCGCCGTGATCCTGGGCGTCTGCGTAGCGCTGGCGCTTGTACGGCACAAGTGGCGCGGTCGCGGCGCCACCGGAGGGCTCGTCTTTCTGCCGCTGGCAACGCCTGAGGTTGTCCTCGGCGCGGCGCTGCTGGGCTGGTTCCTCACACTCGGCCTGATCCGCGGTTTCGTGACGCTGGTGATTGCGCATGTGATGTTCACACTCGGTTACGTCGTGATCACGATTCGCGCCCGCCTAGAAGGAATGGACGTCCACATCGAAGAGGCGGCGATGGATCTTGGGGCCAATCAGTGGACGACGCTGCGCAAGATCACGCTGCCGCTACTTGCCCCCGGTATTGCTGCAGCTTCGCTGCTCTGTTTCGCGATTTCAATCGATGATTTCGTCGTCAGTAACTTCAACGCTGGTCAGACGGTCACCTTCCCGCTTTTCGTTTACGGCGCAGCGCGGCAGGGCGTTCCACCCCAGGTCAACGTCTTGGCGACCGCAATGTTGCTCTTCGTCGTGCTGCTGATGTTTGTCAATCTTGGCTTCCAGCGCCGCTCGGCGCGGCGCCAGAACCGTGAGATGGAGACGACTCCGGCGCTTGGCCTGTAGGGCCGATCTTTTCGGCTTGTCGTAACGGCGCTTGCTAATCTGGAGGGGCATGTCGAACAGCCTGCTCATCCGTCGTCTTCTTCTCCCCCTTCGGGGGGAATAACGCGCTGGCGGCCGCGTAGCCGCGACAGAACACGAAGAGGCATCGGTTTTAGAGCAAGTAGAAGGAGGTTTCGACATGGATCCCAATCGAGTATTGATTTTTGACACGACGCTGCGAGACGGCGAGCAGTCGCCTGGCATCTCGCTTAACACGGAAGAGAAGCTGGAGATCGCGCAGCAGCTTGCGCGTCTAGGCGTCGATGTGATCGAGGCCGGGTTCCCGATTGCCTCACCTGGCGATTTCGAGGCCGTTCGCGAGATCTCGCGGCAGGTAGAGGGGCCGATCATCGCCGGGCTGGCACGGGCCAACGCCACCGACATCGACCGCGCCTGGGAGGCCGTAAAAGACTCTGATCGCCCGCGGATTCACACCTTCGTCTCAACCTCCGAGATCCACATCGAACACCAGATGCGCAGCAGCCACGACGACGTGCGTGGTTTGGCACGGGCGTCGGTCGCGCAGGCCAGGGAGCTCTGCGACGACGTTGAGTTCTCGCCGATGGATGCGACGCGCGCCGATGTCGAGTTCACCGCTGAGATCTGTCAGATCGCGATCGATGAAGGCGCAACCACGATCAACATCCCCGACACCGTTGGTTACACAATGCCGGAGGAGTACACGCGCTTCCTGGAAGGGCTCTATGCCGCAGCTCCAGGGCTTAAAGATGTGATTCTTTCGACCCACTGCCATGACGACCTTGGCCTCGCGGTTGCCAACTCGTTCGCGGGTGTGCTCGCGGGCGCGCGGCAGGTCGAGTGCGCGATCAACGGGATTGGAGAGCGCGCCGGCAATGCCGCGCTCGAAGAGTTCGTGATGCTGCTGAACACCCGCGCCGCCGACCTCGACGGCCTCTACACCGACGTCAATACGAAGGAGCTCTCGCGCGCCAGCCGCTTGGTCTCGCGTCTGACCGGCTACGCCGTCCAGCCGAACAAGGCGATCGTCGGCCGCAACGCCTTTGCTCACGAGTCTGGGATCCACCAGGACGGCGTGCTGAAGGAGCGCACAACGTTCGAGATTATGGATGCAACCACCGTCGGTCTCGATGCCAACTCAATCGTGCTCGGAAAACATTCGGGTAGGCACGCGCTGCAGCAATCGCTCGAAGAGCTTGGCTACAAGGTTGATGGGCCGACGCTAAACGCCGCCTTTAAGCGCTTCAAAGAGATCGCAGATAAGAAGAAGCAGGTGACTGCGCTCGACCTCGAGGCGCTGGTCGGCGACGAGCTGCAGCAGGAGACCGGCTTCGCGCTGGAGTCATTCGAACTCACCGACAAGACTGGCGAGCAGCCGCGGGCGAGCGCCAAGGTGACGATGCCCGACGGCACTAGCCGCGAAGGTGCAGCCAGCGGCGACGGCGCCGTCGACGCCGTCTTCCACGCGATCAACGCGGCGACCGGGATTGACGTCAAGCTGCGCGACTTTCGCGTCGACGCCGTGACGGCCGGCCAGGACGCACTCGGCGAGGTCCACGTGATGATCGAACGAGATGGCGAAGCGGCCGCCGGCCGGGCAGTCGCGACAGACATCATCGAGGCTGCCGCCCGCGCCTACATGCGCGCCCTGACGCTCGCCACGCGTAGGCTCGACGCCGATGACCCGACCGATCCACGCCCGACCGCGATACCGTGATCGCCGTGAACCAATCGACAACTCAGCCAACGACACTTTTCGAGAAACTGTGGGCCGCTCACGAGGTAAGTGAAGGCCTGCTTTACGTCGATCTGCACCTCGTCCACGAGGTAACCAGCCCGCAGGCCTTCGATGGCCTCAGGCTGGCCGGCCGCACGCTGCGCCGTCCCGATCGAACAATCGCAACGGCCGATCACAACGTCCCAACCGACGGCACGCCCACGGCTGCACGGATTAAGGACGAGCTCAGCCGCGTCCAAGTTGAAACGCTCGAGAACAACTGCGCTGAGTTCGGCGTTCCTGTCTACTCACTCGGCTCTGAGCATCAGGGGATTGTTCACGTAATTGGGCCTGAGCTAGGGCTGACCCAACCTGGGATGACGATCGTCTGCGGCGACAGCCACACGGCAACCCATGGTGCCTTCGGTGCGCTCGCCTTTGGCATCGGCACAAGCGAGGTCGAGCACGTCCTTGCGACGCAGACGCTCGTTCAGCGTCGTCCGAAGTCGATGCGCATTCGCTACGAAGGCGAACTCGGCTTTGGTGTCACGGCGAAGGACTTAATTCTCGCTACGATCGGGCAGATTGGTGTCGAGGGCGGAGTCGGCCACGTAATTGAGTTTGCTGGCCCAGTCATCGAATCGCTCTCAATGGAAGGGCGAATGACGATCTGCAACATGACGATCGAGGGCGGCGGCCGCGCGGGGATGATCGCCCCTGACCAGACGACTTTCGACTTCGTTGAGGGTCGCCCGGGCGCGCCGAGCGGCGAAGATTGGGCGAAGATGGTCGAAACTTGGAAGGGGCTCCGCACCGACGAGGGCGCAGCGTTTGACGCCGAGCACGTGGTCGAGGTCTCGGCGATCAGCCCGCAGGTCACCTGGGGCACAAACCCCGAGATGGTCGTCGGCGTGGGCGAGAGCGTGCCGCAGCCAAAGAGCGATGGTGACCACCGCGCGCTCGAATACATGGGGCTAGAGGCCGGCACGCCGGTTGAAGAGATCACGCTCGACAGGGTCTTTATTGGCTCCTGCACGAACTCGCGGATCGGCGACCTACGAGCCGCCGCCGCAGTAATCAAGGGCCGCAAAGTCGCAGACTCCGTTTACGCGATGGTCGTCCCGGGCTCGGTGCAGGTCAAGAAGCAGGCAGAGGAAGAGGGGCTCGACAAGGTTTTCAGCGACGCTGGCTTCGATTGGCGTGGCGCTGGCTGCTCAATGTGTCTTGGGATGAACCCGGACATACTCCAGCCCGAAGAACGCTGCGCGTCGACTTCAAACCGCAACTTCGAGGGTCGCCAGGGACGCGGCGGCCGGACCCACCTCGTTAGCCCACAGATGGCCGCCGCGGCGGCAATAGAAGGCCGCTTCGTCGACATTCGTACCTGGGGGGAGGGCTAACAATGGATCCGATCGACGTGATCGACGGCAAGGTTTCGTTCCTTGACCGCGACGATGTAGATACCGACCAGATCATCCCGAAGCAGTTCCTCAAGCGGATTGAGCGGACCGGCTTTGGCGAGTTTCTCTTCCACGATTGGAAGCAGGAGGAAGGCTGGGAGCTGCACCCGCACCCGATCCTCGTTGCCGGTCGTAACTTCGGCTGCGGTTCATCGCGTGAGCACGCGCCTTGGGCACTCGAGGACTACGGATTCCAAGCGATCATCGCGCCCTCTTTCGCCGACATCTTCTTCTCCAATTCGACCAAGGTTGGGCTACTCCCAGTCGCGCTCAGCCCAGAAGAATGCAAGGCGATCGCTGAGGCTGGATCGGCGCGGATTGACCTTGACGCCCAGCAGGTGAGCTATGGAGACGGACGGGTCGCGAACTTCGAGATCGACCCCGAGATCAAACGCCGCTTGCTCGATGGGCTCGACGACATCGCGCTGACGATGTTCGAGACCGAGCTAATCGACGCCTACGAGTCGACAATGGAACGCCACGGCCCCGTTACGACGGCGCTATGAGCGGTGCAGCACAGGTCGCGCTGCTGCCTGGGGACGGGATCGGCCCAGAAGTAATCGCCTCCGCCGTAGAACTCTGCGAAGCGCTCTGTCCGGGCGAATATGAGTTTGAGCCGCAGATCTTCGGCGGGGCTTCGATCGATGCCAACGGCGTCGCGATGACAGACGAAACACTGGCAGCTTGCCGCGACGCAGACGCCGTTCTACTGGGCGCCGTCGGCGGCCCGAAGTGGGACACCACCGACCCAGACGCGCCTCGCCCCGAGCAAGGCCTGCTCGGACTGCGCAAGGGGCTTGGGCTCTACGCCAACCTTCGGCCCGTAAAGGCGATTGAGGCCCTCGTTGACGCTAGTCCGCTGCGCGAGGAGCGAATTTCCGGCACCGACCTCCTGGTCGTTCGTGAACTAACCGGCGGGATCTACTTCGGCGAGAAGAAGCGCACCGCAACGATGGCCAGCGATCTCTGCGAGTACAGCGTCGAGGAGGTGGAGCGGATAGCGCGCGTCGCTTTCGGCGCCGCACGCTGCAAAGTTTCGAGCATCGACAAGGCCAACGTGCTCGAAACCAGCCGCCTCTGGCGTGAAGTCGTCACGCGCGTCCATGCTGATGAGTTCCCGAACGTTGAACTCGAGCACGTGCTCATCGACAACGCAGCGATGCAGCTCGTTTCAACGCCAACCCAGTTCGACGTGCTGCTCACCGAGAACCTCTTTGGCGACATCCTCAGCGACGAAGCCGCGATGATTACAGGCTCGATCGGAATGCTCCCGTCGGCCAGCATCGGCAACCCAGACGGCCCCGGCGTCTTCGAACCGGTCCATGGTTCGGCTCCCGACATCGCCGGTAAGGGCCTCGCTAATCCGCTCGCGACGATCCTCTCTCTGGCGATGATGATGCGGCACGGATTCGGCCGCGAAGAGGAAGCAAGCGCAGTAGAATCGGCCGTTGCTGGTGCCCTAGAAGGTGGTCTGCGGACTGCAGACCTGGGCGGTAGCGCAACAACGGAGCAGGCGACGGCCGCAGTCTTGGCCCAGCTCGCTTAGAGCGTAGATCTAGGAGCTATTGGTGGAACAGAGCGAATTTATCTGGATGAATGGCGAAGTCGTTCCGTGGGAAGACGCCCAGGTACACGTCCTCACGCACGCTCTTCACTACGGCACCTCTGTCTTCGAGGGCGTTCGCTGTTACGACACTGAGATCGGCCCGGCGATCTTTCGTCATCAGGATCACGTTGACCGCCTCTTCCGCTCAGCGCAGGCCTACTTCATGGAGCTGCCATTCACGGCCGAGGAGATTCGCTCCGCAACTCTTGACCTGATCGCCCGTAACAAGCTCAGCTCTTGCTACATCCGGCCGATCGCTTACCGCGGCTACGGGTCGATGGGCCTCTTTCCGCTGGCCGTCGACGTCGACGTCACTATCGCCGTCTGGGAGTGGGGCCTTTATCTCGGCGAGGACGGCAAACGCGATGGCATCCGCGCAAAGATCTCAAGCTGGCGGCGGATCAGCCCTGACTCGCTGATTCCGTACGCCAAGGCCGGCGGTCAGTACCTCAACAGCATTCTCGCCAAGGTCGAGGCGCACAACGCTGGCTATGACGAGGCGATCTTGCTCGACCACGTCGGCAACGTCTGCGAAGGAACCGGCGAGAACATCTTTGTCGTGCGCGACGGAGTGATCTCGACGCCGCCGATGACCTCCTCGATCCTTGAGGGGATCAGCCGTGATTCGATCATCAAGATCGCAGCAGACATGGGGCATGAGGTAGTGATTCGCGAAATCGCCGCCGACGAACTCCCGATCGCAGATGAGATCTTCTTGACCGGCACGGCAGCCGAGATGGTCCCCGTGCGCGAACTCGACGACCGCCCAGTCGGAACCGGCAAGCCGGGGGAGATCACGAAAGCGCTCCTCGCCGTCTATGAGGATGCTCTCTACGGCCGTGACGAGCGTTACCGCGACTGGCTCGATCCTGTGCCGGCAAGCCCAGCGCCGAGCTAATGAACTCTACGATCCAGCTTTACGACGCAACCCTCCGCGACGGAATGGGTGGTGGCGGGATGAGCTTGACGGCGCAGGAGAAGCTTCGTGTAGTAGAGCGGCTCGACGCGCTGGGCGTCGACATGATCGAAGCTGGCTTCCCGTCGTCTAATCCGAAAGAAGCCGAACTTTTCGAGCTGCTGGCTGCTGCGCCGCTCGAACACGCCGAGATCGTCGCCTTTGGGATGACGCGTCGCCGCGACAGCGCGGCAGAGGACGACGAAGGGTTAAAGGTCTTGGCGGCCTCGATCGCTCCGGTCGTGACGCTCGTCGGCAAGTCGTCGTTGCTCCACGTCGAGAAGGTTGTGCGGGTATCGCCGGAAGAGAACCTGGCAATGATCTCGGAGTCGATCGCGTTCCTCGTCGGTGAGGGCAAGCGTGT
>JAEMTR010000036.1 GCA_016462245.1 Solirubrobacteraceae bacterium | reverse complement strand
GGCGCGCCAGCTCCTCCAACGCTCGGGCAGGAACGTTGGCCTCAAAGCTTTCCTTAAGCGGCTTTTCGAGCGCCGTCTCTTTGACCGTCAGGCGATAGGAGTCGGTTGCGACCATTCGTAGCTCACTGCCGCTGGCGGAGACCAAAACGCCTGTCAGAATTGGGCGCGTCTCATCACGTGACGCAGAGCGAGAAACTCGAGCAATCGTCTCGATAAAGGCTGCGGCCGGCATTGCCAGCTGCGTATCGCCAGCGGTTGCGGGCAGTTCGGGAAAATCTTCTAGGCGAAGCGTGCGCAAGTGATATTGGGCCGTGCCTGATTGAACCTCTACATCCTGCTCTTCGCTGCGAAGCTCTAATGAGACCTCTGGAGCGCCCAGCTGGCGGACTACTTCGAGTAATAGGCGAGCTGGAAGTACAACCGAGCCGGGCCGTTCGACTGTGCCGGTCAAGGGAACACGGATCGAAAGCTCGGTATCGGTTGCCTGCAATTCGATGCCAGCCTCTTCGGCCACGATTCTGACTCCAGAGAGGGCCTGGATTGCGCTGCGAGTCGAAGCGACGCGCGCGAGAGTTTGCAAATGATGGAGCAGCTCTGATGTTGATGATGAAATCTTCACGGTCTGTCCTTATTAAAGGGCTAGTTGTAGTAGGGGTTGTGTATACCGATGTAGATAGCTATGACCCTGCTGCTTGCGGGAAAGTTAGCTTTACTTCGTTGTGTATAACCGACTGAGTTTGTCATCCAGCTCGGTCGCTTCTAGTTTCTCCAGCAGTTTTGAACAGCCGCTCGCTCAATAGTTGGAGCTCGGCTCGCTTTTCAGCTTCGCTGGCGATCCGTTGCTCAACTTTCCTGCAAGCGTTCAGTGCTGTTGTGTGGTTTCTTCCGCCAAAGGCAGCTGCGATATTGGTCAAGCTCGCTCCACTGTGCTGACGAGCAAGGTAGATAGCCACCTGGCGCGGCCACAGTACGCTTGCAACGCGGCTCGACGAGCAGAGTTCAGCGACGCTCAGCTCATAATGTTGAGCGACTAGTGCGCGAATCTCTTCAACTGAAGCCTTTGCCGACTTTGTCTCAACTCGCTTCTGCGGGAACAGACCGTCGAGTACCTCTTCGGCTAGCGCCTCAGTAACCGCTCGCCCGCTGAGAGAGGCGTAGGCAACGACTCTGATTAGGGCTCCTTCCAGAGCCCTTAGGTTGCGCTCAACGCGAGTTGCGATCAATTCAAGAACCGCGGTCTCATCGATCACTATCTGGTCGAGCTGAGCGCGAGCTCGGAGCACAGCCACTCGCGTAGCTAAGTCTGGGGCGCTGATGTCGGCCACTAGGCCGGAGTCAAAGCGGTCGCGCAGTCGCTCCTCGAGCTTGTCGAGGTCGCGCGGGGGCCGATCGCAGGTCAACACGATCTGTGCACCACTTTCGCGCAGTGCGTTGAAGGTGTGGAAGAATTCTTCCTCTGTTTTCGCCTTAGCCATTAGAAACTGAACGTCGTCGACGAGTACTAGGTCGGCCTCGCGGTGGCGCGCTTTGAAGGCGTTGATATCGCCGCCACGCAAGGCAGCGATGAACTCGTTGGCAAACGACTCGGCGCCGGTCAAGTGGACGCGCACGCCGTTGCCGTGGCGGGTCGCATAGTCGGCGATCGAATGCAGCAGGTGCGTCTTGCCGACTCCAGGCGGGCCGCAGATGAAGAGTGGGTTGTAAGCGGTCCCGGGATTTTCGGCGACCGCCAGCGCGGCGCCGTGGGCGAAGCGATTGCCGCTGCCGATCACGAACTGTTCGAAGCAGTACTTGGGGTTAATCTGATCGCCGGCTTCTGCCTGCTGGCGCGGCTCCGTTGCCAGCGCGCCGAGCTGGGCGCTTTCGCCCGCGGCGCTTACGTGTACTTCGGCGTCGGCGCCGATAATGCTCTGCGCTGAGGCTTTGAGAATTTGCCCAAATCGATCGCTTACCCACGCGCGCGAGGCTGCGGGCGCTTCGAGGATTAGCTGGTTTCCGTCGAGCCTAGCGAGCTTTAGCGGCGCCAACCATACGTCAAAAAGGCTTGATCCTACGGCCGATTTGAGCTCATCGGAGATCTGCTTCCAAGTATGTTCGGCGGTCGCATCGGTCACTTTTTGCTGTCGGTCGGTCGCCGGCGAGGGCACTCTCAGTTGCTTACGCGGCTCGTTCGGGCAAGCTAGCAGAGGGTTGCTTAAGCGCTAGGTCGGTGACGGAGCGAAGTTCGCATTTGGCGACAAAGGCTTCTGCGGAAAGCAAATTTTGAGCGCGGACGGCTATGCTCCTTTCCGAGATGAAGCGGACCTACCAGCCCAAGAAACGTAAGCGCGCTCGTTCTCACGGATTCCGTGGGCGGATGAGCACGCGCGCCGGCCGAGCACTGCTCAAGCGCCGCCGCGACAAGGGTCGCAAGCGGCTCACCGTTTGAGCGTGGATTCCGCGGCGAGCGCACCACGTCGGCGCCCGCGGCGGCTCTCTCGGAGCGCTGACTTTGAGCGCGTTTACCGCCAAGGCCGTTCGTTCGGCGGCCGCTACTTTGTGCTGCATCTCTTTCCCCGCGCCGACGCGGCACGGCTCCAGGACGGTCCTCGCTTGGGACTGAGTGTCTCGCGCAAGGTCGGCGGCGCAGTTGAGCGCAACAAGGTCAAGCGGCTGCTGCGAAGCGCGGTCGACGAACTGGTCGACCGCTTCGATCCCGCAGCCGACGTGGTTGTAGTGGCGCGCAGTGATGCCGGCGAGCTCTGCGAGCGCGACGGGCTCGAGGGCGTCAAGCGTGAGCTGGACGAGCTGATCGCCCAGTCGACCAAGCAGGGCGACTGATGGCAGCGTCAATCCGCCGCATGGCGAGCTTGCCGATCGTCGCCTACCAGCGCTTTATCTCGCCTGCGATCCCACGCCGCTGCAAGTACGAGCCGACCTGTTCGGCCTACGCCGCGCAGTCGATCGCTGAGTACGGCATACTTCGCGGGCTAGTTCTTGGCGGATGGCGCTTGCTGCGCTGTAACCCGTTCAGCCACGGCGGCTTTGACCCCGTCAGCGACCAGCGTCTTTTCCGCAACCATCACTGCTCAAATCCCGATTCCCAAACGACAAATTAACCACTGATGCCGTTCATTACAGCCGGAATAGAAGACACCTTCGAGTCGATTCTCTCACCACTGATCACGGTCTTTCAGGCGATCCTGATCTTTTTCCATGACAGCGTTGGTCTCGGTTGGGGGATGGCGATCATCGCGCTAACGGTTGTCGTTCGAATTGTTCTGCTGCCCTTGACGATTAAGCAGTTCCGCTCGATGCAGGCGCTGCAGACGCTATCGCCGCAGATCAAGGAGCTACAGGCGAAATACAAGGGCGACAAGCAGCGTCTCAATCAAGAGATGATGACGTTCTACCAGGAAAACAAGGTCAATCCGTTCGGCTCTTGCCTTCCACTGATTGCCCAGATTCCGGTCTTCATCAGCCTCTTCTACATGCTCCGTGCTCCGCTGAAGGTCGACATCTGCGGCCCGGAGAGCGCAATTCTGGCGGCGGGTCAGAAAGCGACGCCGCCGACCGGTCTTGACACTACTTTTTGTCAGGAGGTCATCCCCGGCTCGGCTGAGTTTCTTTTCATACCCGATTTGACTGCTCCGGCGCTCGGCTGGGTGCTGATCCTGCTGCTCGTTCTTTACGTCGTCTCGCAGCTGCTCTCGAGTCTTTTGATGTCGGTCACCTCGGACCGCAACCAGAAGATCATCATGATCGCGCTGCCGTTCGTTTTCGTTTTCTTCATCAAGGGCTTCCCGGCCGGCTTGATGGTCTACTGGATCACGACTAACTTCTGGACCGTCGGCCAGCAGTACTTCTTAAAACGCGCAACCGGTCAGTTGCCGCCCTGGTTGGGTGGTAACCCCGACGGGCTCCCGAGTGCGCCTGCGCCTGCGGCTGCTGTCGCTACGGCAGGCGGCGGCTCAAGCGGGGGCAAGATAAGCGCGCCCCCACCGGCGGCAAAGAAGAAAAAGAAGCGTTCCGGAAAGAGGAGCTAATGGCTACACCTGAAGAGGCACAAGAGCGGACGCTTGAATTGCTCGAGCAGATCGTTGACGCGCTCGACCTAGACGCCGAAATTGAGGTCGTAATCAACGACGATGCAGTCACCGGGACGCTGGAGGGTGATGACCTAGGACTGTTCATCGGTAAGCATGGCCAGACGATCGACGCCGTACAGCATCTTGCGACGAGGATCATCCAGCGCGACGCCGCCGATGGCGAGCGGATCCGCGTTGAGATCGACGCCGCCGGTTACCGCGAGCAGCGCCGTGAACAGCTCGAGCAGCAGGCCGAGGAGGCCGCTGAGAGGGCACTGAGCGACGAGAGCCCGGTCGATCTGCCGGCAATGAATGCCGCCGAGCGCCGCATCGTTCACCAGCATCTACGTGACCGCGAAGACGTTGACACGCACAGCGAGGGCGACGAACCACGTCGCTACCTCGTGATTACGCCAGTAATTCCTTAGCTCAACCGGCTAGTGCGTTCCACGTGAAACGCTCGCTAGCGCTAGCTTGACTGCTGTGACCGTTGCCGAGCGCTGCCGCGAACTAACCGATCGCTTTGAGCTGCCGCCACGCAGCGCCGAAAAGCTAAACGCACTGCTGAAGTTCGTCATCACCGGCCCGAGCTCGCTGACCAACGTTCGCGACCCAGCCGCGGCGGTCGAGCTGCACATCGCCGATTCGTTGGCTGGCCTCGAGCTTTGCCAAATTCGCGCCGCGACGACGATTGCCGATCTCGGCTCCGGCGGCGGCTTTCCTGGCCTCGTCTTGGCGATCGCGCTCCCCGATGCGCAGCTAACACTGGTTGAGAGCGCAGCCCGCAAAGCCGACTTCCTGCGCGAGACAGCCGAGGCGATGACGCTCGACAATGTTGCCGTTGTTGCCGAAAGGGCTGAGTTGTGGGCGCTTGAAGCGCGCGAGCAGGACGTCGTGACCTCGCGCGCGTTGGCCTCAACTTCGATCCTGCTCGAGTACGCAGCGCCATTACTGCGCGTCGGCGGTTCGCTCGTCGCCTGGAAGGGGAGCCTCGGCGAAGACGAGCTTGGCGACGCTGCTTTCGCGGCCCAGGAGCTGCAGATGAGTTCACCGCTAGCGGTCGAGGTCGCGGATGACTTGGTTCGCGGCGCCGATCGACGGCAGCTGATCGTCAGCGAAAAGCTCGCCGCGACGCCCGATCGTTACCCGCGCCGCCCGGGGATCGCGAAGAAGCGTCCACTAGCCTCAAAATAGCGCTGAGCAGGGCTAGTTCGGGGGCGAACTAACCTCTCAGGGCCCCCACTCTTTGCCGACCGATAGGCCCGGTAACTTGGGCTCAGATGGGAACTATCTACGCAATCGCGAACCAGAAGGGCGGCGTCGGCAAGACGACTACCGCCGTAAACGTCGCGGCCTGCGTCGCTGAGGCTGGTTTCTCGACGATTCTGATCGATGCCGACGCCCAGGCCAACGCAACTGTCGGTCTTGGAGCGCCGAAACTCTCAACGCCGAACCTCTACGACGTCCTCGCCGGTCGCGTTGCCGCGATCGACGCGCTACTGCCGACTGAAGTCGAGAATCTGCGCCTGCTCGCCTCGCACCCCGATCTGGCGGCAGCAAACGTCGAACTGCCGCGCGAGACCGGCTCCGAGGCGCGCCTGCGCGATGCGATTGAGCCGCTGCGAGATCAAGCTAGCTACCTGATCATTGACTGCCCTCCGTCGCTTGGCCCGCTGACGATCAACGCTCTCGTTGCCGCCGACCGAGTGATCGTCCCAGTGCAGACTGAGTACTTCGCACTCGAAGGGCTAGCTGGCTTGCTTGACACGCTGAGCCTCGTACAGCGCGAGCTCAACCCGCGCCTTGTCGTTGCTGGAATGCTGCTGACGATGCACGACGGCCGCACGCGGCTCTCGCGCGACGTCGAGCGCGAAGTCCGCGAGCACTTCCCGGACCTCGTCTTTGAAACTGTCATTCCGCGCAATGTGCGCGTCAGCGAGGCACCCAGTTATGGGCGCCCTGTAATCCATCACGATCCGCACTGTGCGGGGGCCGAGGCCTATTTCGCACTCGCCCAGGAGGTAGCAACCCGTGGCTGATACTGGAATTGGACGTGGCCTTGCCGCGATCCTCGAACTTCGCCCTGAGGACGGGCAGCCGGCAGCCGAGCTGCGCGATATCAACGTCGAGCTGATCGCCCCGAACCCGAACCAGCCGCGTCGGCGCTTCGATCAGGAGGCGCTGGTGGCGCTCGCCGATTCACTCGCCGATCAGGGCGTGCTGCAACCTGTGCTCGTTCGCCCGCTTCCGGGCGGTAGCTACGAGCTGGTAGCCGGAGAGCGGCGCTGGCGTGCCGCCCAGATCGCCGGGCTCGAGCAGATCCCCGCGATCGTCGAGCAGCGCGACGACACAGAGGCTCTAGAGGCCGCGATCGTTGAAAATATGGCCCGCGCCGACCTCAACCCGGTCGAAGAGGCTCGCGCCGTTGCGGCGCTCGTCGAAGAGCTTGGGATGACGAAGAAGGCAGTCGGCCGCCGCGTCGGCCGCAGCCGCTCGGCGATCTCAAACCTGTTGCGGATCCTCGATCTCCCCGATTCGGTACTGGAAATGCTTGAGCAGGGCTCGCTGAGCGAAGGTCACGGTCGAGCGCTACTGCTCGCCGACGATAACTCCGACCGCAAGCGGCTAGCGCGATCAGCAAAAGAGGGTGGATGGTCGGTTCGCGTGCTTGAAGATCGCGCTCGCAAGGCAAACGCGGCCGGTGGTGGCAAAAGAGCAAAGGCAGGAAAGCGCGGGACGGAGCAGATCCACCCCGACCAAGTAGACGCCTGCGAGCAGATTGCACGGACGCTCGGCGAAGCTTTTGGGCGTGAGGTCAAGGTTCGTCCGCGTGGTACCGGCTACAAGGCGGAGCTGACGATCGCCGACGTCGCCGACGCTGACCTAGTCGCCGGCTTGATCTCAGCTCGGCGCCTGCCCTGAGCGCATGAGCTTGACGGGCCTCGCTATCCTGCCCAACCTGCGGGCGATTAGCTCAGTTGGTTAGAGCGCGTCTCTGATAAGGACGAGGTCCCAGGTTCGAATCCTGGATCGCCCACTCTGTTTGTCGCCGGCAGCAAAGCCAGCGGCTCTCAGGGGACCTAGCCCGGATCGTGAGCGGAAGCACTCGGTAGGGTAATTAGACGCACGCGATGAAAGAAAAGATCAGAGAGTTTCACCTCCGCCTGCAGGCGCAACAGGACGCTCACAAGGAGCGCAGTTTCTGGCTGCGGACGGTTGGTGTCGTCGTTGGGATCGCCCTGCTGCCGCTAGGCGTGATCCTGATTCCATTGCCCGGCCCTGGCGTCGGAATTATCGTGGCTGGGCTGGCGATCCTCTCACTCGAGTTTCACTGGCTTCGCAAGTTGCTCGACAAGGTTATGCCGCTGATCGCTGGTCACCCAAATCGCGACGAGCTAGAACCCCCTCCCGCCGACCGACCGCGTGAGAGCGATCTGCCGTAAGCGGCCCCGCTCTAGCTAGCCGAGTAGGTCCTTGACGCCCTTGGAGAGCGAACTCAGGCCCCAGAGCACGGCAAAGATCGAGATGATCCGCAGACCGTTGCTCTCAAGCCAAGCAGAGAATCGCTCAACTCGCTCTTGGGTTTTCTCGGGGCTCAGCCAGTAGCCGATCAGTGGCACCTCAGCGAGTACGAACATGATCAGGTTGAAAACGAGAACGAGGATGATCGCCTCGGTCGTGGAGTACTTCTCCTCGGCGATGTGGGCCAGCGCTAAGAGGTAGAACGGCCCCGGCAGGGCGAGGATCATGCCAGCGATTAGTGCCAGCAGGACGGAGCCGCGGTCGAGCACACGAACGGTCCACGGATCCTTCGCCTCCTGAACCTCGCCGTGCTTCTTGACCTCCTTAGCTTCCTTGCGGCTCTTGCGCTTGCCGCGCCAGTCGTCGATCGTCGCGCGGCCGCGCGTGCTTCCGGTTAGCCAAGCGAGCGCGAAGGCGAGAAGCGCCGCGCCAATCTCAAAGACGGGGTCGGTTTTGTTGCTCGATGAGCCGAAGTTGGCGTCGCTGGCAGCAATTGAGAGCAGGACCAAACCGACGACCATGCTGACGGCCATGCCGCCGATGTAGAAGGCCAGCAGCAGCGCAGCCGGGCGCTCGCGCGTAAGAATTACCGATACGCCGGCCAGCAGCGCCGGGAAGAATGCCGAACCGACGGCGTAAAAGATAACCTGGAGCATGGCCTTAGATCATCTCGCACCGCACGTCGCGGCGCCGGTGGACCGCTACTTCGCGGCGCCTTTCGCTTCCAGATTCTCGAAGTACTGATCACCTTCGATTGAGATGTTCGGCAGGATCCGGTCGAGCCAGTGAGGCATGTACCAAGTGGCCTTGCCGAACAGGCTCATCGTCGCCGGCAGCAGCACGCAGCGCACCAGCGTTGCGTAGATGATGATCGCAACCGCCGTCCCAACGCCGAACTGCTTGACGATCGGGTTGCCGTTGATCACGAAGGCGAGGAAGACGGCGGTCATGATCAGCGCGGCTGCACTGACAATCTTGCCGGTAGATGCCAATCCCTCAACGATTGCGGCCTGCGGATCCTTCTTCTCAAGCCACTTTTCTCGTACTGCGCTCATCAGGAAGACGTTGTAGTCCATCGAGAGTCCAAAGAGGACGGCGAACATCATCAGCGGCACGTAACTGACGACCGGAATTGTGCCGTCGAGCCCGATCAGCGAGGTTCCGCGGCCGACTTCAAAGACCGCTGTCGTGACACCGAATGCGGCAGCGACAGTGATTAGGTTCATCAGAGACGAGATCAACGCCAGTCCGAGCGCACGGAAGGCCATCGTCATCAGCAGGAAGCCGAGCAGCACGACGACGACGATCGTCAAGACCAGCCGATCACCGATCAAGGTTGCAAGGTCAACGTAGCTCGCGGTCTGCCCGCCAACGTAGGCCGTCAGAGACGTGCCCTTTGTGGCATCGGGAATCGTCGTCGCGCGCAGGTCGGTAACGAGGGTTGAGGTTGACTGCGACGAGGGTCCGGTCGTCGGCGTGACATTGATCGTCGCTGCATTGCTGTCGGAGTCGACAGATGCCGGCGAAGCCGAAGCCACGCCGGAGGCTCCAGCCAGAGCCGTCGTCAGGTCGCTGAGCTGAGTCTGGACGGTGCTGGTGTCGGTTGAGTTGATCGCGATCGCGATCAGGAAGCCAGCGTTGGCGCCAACGCCGAAGCCTTCATCGAGAAGGTCGTATGAGATTCTTGCCTGAGTGTTAGTCGGGAACGAACCGTTGTCCTGCTGGCCCAGGTAGAGCTGATGGATCGGGTACGCGAGCGCGCCGAGAACGATCAGCGAAAGGATTAGCGCTGGGACGCGGAAGCGCACGATCCACTGCGCCCAAGCGATCCAGCCCGGCGACTCAGCCGTCTTCTCTTGCTTCTCAATCGATATGAATGGCAGCGCGAAGCGGTCGAGGCCCTTGCCTGCGATCGCCAGCAGTGCTGGCATCAGCGTCAGCGCCGAAAGCATCGCGAAAAGCACCGCGACGGCCGCCGAGTAGCCCATCGCAGAGAGGATTGGAACCTTCACGACGGCGAGGCAGAGCAGCGCCAGAATCACGGTTGAACCGGCGAATACGACAGCTCCACCGGCCGTCGCAGTTGCTCGCGAGGCGGCCTCTTTGTAGTCGAGCCCTAGCCCGACGTGCTGCCTGTGTCGGCTGACCATGAAGAGCGCATAGTCGATCCCCACGCCGAGGCCGATCATGATCGCCAGCGTCGGCCCAATCGTTGGCACCTCAACGAGCTGACCAAGCAGGTAGACGCCGGAGATTCCGGCGACTAGGCCTACCAGCGCGGTCACCATCGGCAGCCCCATCGAGACCAGCGTGCCGAACGTGAAGAGCAGAATTATGATCGCGGCGACGATCCCGACGATCACGCTGAAGTCAACGTTCGGGTTGGAGACAGCGTTGCCGACGTAGCCGCCGACGCCGACAGTCAACCCGGCCTTCTTCGCCGGCTCGGCGAGGTTGACGAGGTCGTTTCCTTCGTCGACCGTCAGTTCGGAGGGAGAGTCCTTGATCGTGACGCTGATAACCGAGATCTGCCCGTCCGTGCTGTTCAGCGACTGAGACTGCGTTGTCGTGCCAAGCGGGCTGACGACTGATATCACGCCCGAGTCGTTCTCGTAGTTGGAGACCGTTTCGTTGATCGCGTCGGTGTACTGCGAGTCGCTGATCAGATTGCCGCCAGGGGCGCCGAGGACCACGGGAATAGAGCCGTTAGCAGCATCGGGCCAGCGATCGTTGAGCAGATTGGTTGCGTCCTGGCTACCTGTGCCGTTGAGCGTCAGGTTGTTGGAGGTATTCCAGCCGAGAGCTTTGGAGCCGAGCAGCAGGCCGACGGCGATTACTACCCATGCGATCACTACAACCCAGCGGTGCTTGGTGCAGAAGTGGCCGAGGGCGTAAAGGACGGGGGTCATCAAAGGACTCCA
>JAEMTR010000183.1 GCA_016462245.1 Solirubrobacteraceae bacterium | reverse complement strand
TGATCATCGGCATCCTGCTTTACGTCGCGGTTCGAAACATCCGCGGCTTCTCAACCACCCGTTCGAGGCGCATCGCGATCCTCGTTGTAGCCGACATCGTCTTGCAGCTTGCGCTGATTGGCCTCGGCCTGATCTTCCTGCTCGAGCCGGGGACGCTGGTCTCCTCGATCGAGCTCGGTTCCAGCCCAACGCTCCAGAACGTGATCGTCGCGCTCGGCATTGCGACCGTCGTGTCGACCGGGCTCGAATCGGCATCAGGGCTTTCCGGCGAGGTCGGGGTTGGGCGATCCGGTCTGAAGCGACTCGTCACTAGCTCTTCGCTCACGGTGATCATCGTCTACACCGGCATTGCGGTCGTTGCGATCAGCGCGCAACCGATCATCGACGGCCAAACGGCGCTATCGACGACCTACAAGGACGCGCCAATGCTCGGCCTGGCCGCAGGTTTTGAGCAGCAGTGGCTGGCGCAGGGAAGCCGCTTTGTGATCGCAGCGATCGCCGTTGTAACGCTGGTTGCGGCCGCCAACTCAACGATGCTCGGGCTTTCGCGGCTGGCCTACTCGCTTTCAACCCATCGCCAGATCCCGAGCGCTCTCGGGCGCCTTCACTCGACTCGCTTTACGCCGTGGGTTTTGATTGTGCTCGCCACGATCGTCGCGATCGCGCTGGCCGTGCCGGGTGACCTGCTGCTGCTGCTGAATGTTTATGCCTTCGGTGCGATGCTCGGGTTGACAATCGCTCACGCCTCAATCGTTCGTTTACGGATCACAGAGCCCGATCGCCCGCGGCCGTATGCGATGCCGTTCAACATCAAGATCTCCGGCAAGAGGATTCCGCTTCCCGCCGTCTTTGGAATGGTTCTCAGCGCGCTGATCTGGATCAGCGTGGTTTGGACCCATCCGTCAGCGCGCTGGGTTGGCTTCGGCTGGATGGCCGCCGGGCTGCTTCTCTACTTCGTATACCGCCTCTCGACCGGCAAGACGCTGACGCGGCGCGTCAGTGTTCCACGCGAAGCGCTCCGCGGCGAGGTAGCGGAGGTTGAGTACGACTCGATCCTTGTGCCGATCACCGGCAGCGTGCTCGACGACGACATCATGCAGACGGCCGGCCGGCTCGCAGCCGAGGCAAGCGAAGAGGACGGCTTCGAAGGTGAGGCGCGGATCGAGGCGATCTGGGTGACCGAGGTTCCGATGTCGCTGCCGATCGATGCCCGCTTGCCGGAGGAAGAGACTCGCCGCGCGCGGGCTGCGCTTGCGCGCGCCAAGGCTGTCGGCGAGGAGTACGACAACGTCCAGGTTGATACTTCGAGGGCCCGTGGTCGCCGCGCCGGCCAAACGATTATTGCCGAGGCCCAGCGACGTGGTGTGCAGGCGATTGTGCTCGCGGCCGAGGAGCCGACTCGGATTACCGGTGGCGCACTGCTCGGCGGCGGCTATGCAGGCGACCTTGTGATCGGCGACACAGCGCGCTACGTGCTCTCGAACGCGCACTGCCCGGTCATTGTCACGGCGCCGTCGGCGGGTGACCAGGCTGTCTCCGCTGCGGCGCCAGACGAGCCGGACGCGGAAGCGCCGGAACGCTAGGATTCTGCGAGATGTCATTCGTCCTAATCGTTGGCTCCGGTCGTGTTGGATCGACCGTTGCGCGCAACCTGCTTGCCGCCGGTCACGAGGTTTCCGTGCTCGATGGCGACCCGCTCTCACACGAGCGCCTCGATGCCGGTCAGGATTCGACCTGGGAAGGGGCTGGGGGGCGTTTTACGATCGGCCAAGCGATCGAGCGTGACGCTCTCGTCGAGGCGGGAATTGAGAGCGCGGACGTCTTTATCGCCTCTACCAACGGCGACAACACAAACTTGACGATCGCCCAGATCGCGCAGAAGATGTTCAATGTCCCGCGCGTGCTCGTCCGCGTGATGGACCCAGCGCGAGCCGAGTGGTACAGCTCGCAGGGAATGGAGACAATCTGCCCGACCAGCTACGCGGTCGGGATGTTCGAGAAGGCGCTTGAGACGCCCGAGGCTGGTTCCTGATGTACGCCGTAGTCATCGGTGGCGGCAAGGTTGGCCTCAACCTGACTCGCGAGCTGCTGGCGAAGGGCACCGAGGTGACGCTGATTGAGTCGCGCCGCGATCGTTACCTGCGGATGGACGCCGAGCTTGGCTTCGTTGTCCAGTACGGCGATGGAACGGAGCTTTGGGTGCTTGAGCGCGCCGGAATCCAACGAGCCGATCTCGTTGTTGCCGTCACCGGCGACGACGAGGACAACATCCTGATCTGCCAGATCGCGCGCGACAAGTACCAGGTTGAACGCTTCATTTCGCGCGTCAACAACCCGCGCAACAGGCAGTACTTCGAACTTCTTGACATCCGCCCGGCATTCTCGGCGACCGACCTGATCCTGCGCTTGATCGAGCACGAGGTCCCTGATTATGGCCTCGTCCACCTGCTCGACCTGCCCGACGAGCAGCTTGAAGTGATCGAGATAGTTGTCTGCGAAGGTTGTCGCGCCGCGGGCCTCGAAGTGCAGCAACTCGAGCTACCTGAGGGCAGCATTGTGATTTCGGTGCTGCGTGACGAGGGTGGCTTCGTGCCGAAGGGTGACACCGTGATCAACGCCGGCGACGAAGTGCTCGTCTGCCTCGATCCGGGCCTCGAGCCGCAGGTCACGGCGCTCTTCGAAGCAGCCAAGTAGCGCCTTTAGCGCCTATACTTAGGCACGCATTGCGGGATGGTGTAATGGCAGCACGCCTGGTTCTGGTCCAGGAAATTGGGGTTCGAATCCCTGTCCCGCAGCT
>JAEMTR010000182.1 GCA_016462245.1 Solirubrobacteraceae bacterium | reverse complement strand
ATGACCGAGACGGCGACCGTCGCGACCACCGCAACACCCGAGGACCATCGGTTTGGATCGGTCGGCCGCGCACTTCCCGGCGTCGAGATCAAGATCGCTGAAGAAGACGGCGAGATTCTGCTGAAGGGCGCCAACATCTTCGGCGGCTACTGGAAGAACGACGACGCCAGCTTCGGCGCCGTAATTGATGGTTGGCTGCACACCGGCGACGTAGGCAAGGTTGACGAGGACGGCTACCTCTTCATCACCGGCCGCAAGAAGGACATCATCATCACCGCTGGCGGTAAGAACCTGACGCCGGCCAACCTTGAGAACGACATGAAGCAGACGCGCTTCGTTAGCCAAGCAGTGATGCACGGCGACCGTCGCGCCTACCCGGTGATGCTGATCACGCTCGACGAGGAGCAGATCATTCCTTGGGCCACCGAGCAAGGCATCGATGACAACTCAATCGAAGCGCTTGCGACCAACCCGCAGGTGATTGAGATCATCCAAACCGAACTGGACCGCGCCAACGATCACTACGCGCCGGTCGAGCAGGTCAAGAAGTTCTTCATCCTCGAGCATGATTTGACGCAAGAGACCGGCGAGCTGACGCCAACGATGAAGGTCAAGCGCAACGTCGTCGAAGAGAAGTACGGCGAGCGCTTCGACGCGCTGTACGAGGCCTAATCGAAGCTAACCGCCCCGCTCGGGCGGCGTGAGTCGTACCCTTATATCTATGCGCAGCGACCCCAGCGATACAGGCGGGCTCTTCGTCGGCCGACGCCCCGGCACGCAGCCGGTTCATTACCGCAGCGCGCCTGTCCTCGGCAACCCGCGCCAGCGGCGCCGTGACGCGGTACTGGGGCACTTCGTCCTCGCGCTGATGGTGCTGATCAACTTGACCTTCTGGGGGCCGGTCGAGGCGGGCTGGCTTTGGATCGTCTCGCATATCCCGTTGCTCGTTGAGCACATATTCTTCGCCACCGTCGCTGCCTTCCTTGGAATCCTGCTGACGCTGATCGGCGGGCTGGTGGTCTGCAAGCAACTCGACGCCGCATGGATCCTGATGCGCCGCGCCTCAGGTGTAGACCAACGCGATGGCGTGATCGGCCGTGTCTTTGCCTACACGGCGATGCTCGGTGTGACGCTGTTTGGGCTCTGGCTAGTCTTTGGCGGCGGGCTTGCGAACAGCGGAACCGCCCCCGGCGCGCCGTAATGGGGCTTCTCGACCACTACAAACAGTTTGAGGAGATGGACCCTGAGGAAGTCAGTGCGCGGCTAAAGGGAGAAGCCGACGAGCGCCGCCGCAAAGCGCTAGCGACGGTCGACAAGCTCGACCTCTCGGCGACGACGTGGCCCGAATACCCGCCGTCATCGGTCGTTGGCGCAATCACCTACATGGCCCAGCGCGGGCTGCACAACTACATGGAACCGGCCGGCGAGCTGCGGGCCGAGATTGCGCACCGCCATGGCCTCCCGGCCGAACGGATCGTGATCGGCGACGGCGCCTCTCAGCTGCTCGTCAGCGCCACACAGACGCTGATCGAGCCTGGCGATGAGCTGATCACGCCGTGGCCTTCCTACCAGCTCTATCCGGTGATGGCGCGCGAGGCCGGCGGCGAGGTCGTGACCGTCGCCAGCCACTCGGTCGAAGCGATCCTCGCGGCTGTCACGAAGAAGACGCGAATCGTTGCGCTCTGTAATCCAAACGACCCGAGCGGCGAACTGATCGGCGTCAACGATCTTTCGGCGCTGCTCGAGGCGCTGCCGGAGCGCGTGGCTGTCGTGCTCGACGAGGCGCTGCGTGACTTTGTCACCGCCGAGCCGCTCGACGCCACGATCGGCCTTTGCGAGCGCCACCCGCGGCTGTTGATCTTCCGCAGCTTCTCGAAGGCCTGGGGCCTGGCTGGGCTGCGCTGCGGCTACGCGATCGGCGGGCCGGGAAGCGAAGCGCTGCTGAGCGCGATCGGGCCGCCGCTGGGAATCGGCGAGCTGACGCAGGCCGGCGTGCTCGAGGCGCTGCGCCACGCCAGCGGTGTGATCACCGAGCGCACCGCGACCGTCGCCGAGCAGCGGCTGCGGCTGCGCCGCGAGCTGGCCGAATTGCCGCTGGAGCTTGGGCCGCCGAGCGAAGCGAACCTGCTGTGGCTGGCAGCCGAAGGCGTCGACGGGGCCGAACTCTCTGGGCGCCTAGCGAAAGCCGGAGTGATCGTCCGCGCCGGCGGCACGCTCGGCGACGCGCAGCGAATCCGCGTGGCGATTCAGGACAGCGCCGCTAGCGACCGCCTGCTACGCGCGCTCAGCGGCGCTCTCTAGCTGCGGCTTGCAGCGCGGCGCGGCGCAGCCTTAGTGGCTGGCGGCATCGCGATCTGATCGATCGGCTCATCGGCCGACTGGCGCAGCAGCGTGCTCGTTGTCTGTTCAAGAATCCGGCGCCAAGCGCGCGTCTTCTCCTGCTCGCGCGTTACGTGCTTGACGACCTTCTTGACGCGGTCTGCCGAGATCTCGATCCCGTGGCGGCCGAAGATCTCCTTGTACTCCGCGTAATGCTCGGCCAGCTTGACGGTCACCGACTGGAAGCCGTGACGGGCAATCTCGATCCGCTTGCTGAAGTCCATGATCGAGGTCTGGAACATCAACATGTCGTCGGCCTCGGGCTCGATCAGGATGATGTCAACGTCGGGGTACTTCTGCTCCCACTGATCGACCATCTCGTGCAGGCGCTGATAGGCGAGCAGCTTGAAGGTCTGGTATCCAATCTGAGCGATCCCCATCTCGCTGACGTGGCTTGTGCGCTCGCCAGAGCCGTGATCGGGCTCAGCCTCCTGATCG